>CAYXZN010000066.1:0-10120 GCA_964469325.1 uncultured Steroidobacteraceae bacterium | reverse complement strand
TCCGTCCCGGCATCGCAGAGCCCGCCTGGCTGGCGGCGCCTGAGCGGAACCAGCTCTACCTCACGCCCGCCGTGCGGTCCCAGGGCGGGTGGATCTCGGCCGTCCTGGCTCCGTCGCTGGAGCTTCAGCCGGAGTGGACGGACGCGTGGATCGAGGTAACCGGGCACTTCGACGATCCGGCGGCAACCAGTTGCCGCTGGGAGCCGGGGCCCGAGGACCAAGCGAGCCTTGGCGCGCTCGAGTCGGTGGTCAGCGAGTGCCGGCAGCGGTTCGTGGTGACCGAGGTTCGGGTGGACCGGAGCTGATGCCCGAGCGGATCAGTCCTCCACCAGCGGGACGTCCACCAGGTGCTCGCTGACGAACCAGACCTGGAGCTCGTTGCGGCGCAGCACGTCGCCCATCAGCAGGTCGTTCGTGCCCCAGTCCTCGTTGCGCTCGGTGACCCGGATCCCCTCCCGCACCCGGCCGATCACCTGTTCGTGGGCGCGGAGCAGACGGGTCAGCATGGCCGCGACGTCCTCGGCGCCGTCGGGCGGGCGCTCGATACCGGTCAGCTCGGCCGCGTGGCGCGGATCGCCGACCGCCACGCCGCCCAGAGACTGGACGCGCTCGGCGAGCAGGTCGATCAGCTCGAGCTGCTCGGTGGCGTGCTTGTCGAAGAGCAGGTGGAGCTGGTAGAAGGTCGGCCCCGCGACCAGCCAGTGGTGCTTCTTGTAGAGGCTGTACAGGATGGTGGTGTCGGCGAGGATCGTGTTCAGGGCCTCGCAGCTGGCTTCGCGTGCCTGCTCGTCGAGGCCGATCGGCACGCCCCGCAGCGTGCCGAAGGGGCGGACCTCCTCGCCCAGCCGGGCGTAGTGCGGGGTGGCGGCGCCCCGGGGGCGGGCAGCGGGCCGGGTCGTGGTGGTTGCCATGGCGACTGGATCTCCGTGCGGCTGGCTCGTTCGAGCCTTGGTCCGCGCATGACCGATGCCAGCCGATCAGCCGACGACCCCGATCCTCCGCAGCTCCGCCACCTGCCCGGCGTCCAGGCCGATCTCGGCCAGCACCGAGTCGGTGTGCTCGCCGAGCCGCGGCGGCGGGTAGCGGATCGGAGGTCGGGCTCCATCGAGGGTGATCGGGGCGGGCGCGAGGCGCATCCCGTCCGCCGATTCGATCCACGCCCCCGCGTGCGCGTCCTCCATCGACCTCACCGCCTCGCCGACCGCGAGGACCGGTCCCGCCGGCACGTCCGCGGCACGCAGCCGCGCCACCAGCTCGTCGCGGGGAAAAGCCCGGATGGCGGTTCCCAGCCACTCGGCCAGCTCGCCACGGCGGCGAACGCGGTCCGGGTTGGTGGCGAACCTCCCGTCGGCGTCGACGAGGCCCAGGAGGTCGAGCAGCCGCGCGAACTGCGCGTCGTTGCCGACCGCCACCACCAGGTGCCCGTCGGCGGCCGCGAAGGGCTGGTAGGGGACGATGTTGGGGTGGGCGTTCCCCTGGCGCTCCGGCTCGGCGCCGGTGGCGAGGTGGTTGGCCAGCACGTTGATCAGCGAGGTGACGCCGGCCTCGACCAGACTGACCTCCACCGACCGTCCTCGCTCGCTCCCGCGGGCCAGCAGGGCGGCCAGGGCGCCGATGGCGAGCTCCAGGCCGGCGACCAGGTCGAGCAGCGCGACGCCGACCTTCATCGGCTCACCGTCCCGCTCGCCGGTGACCGCCATCAGGCCGGAGACGGCCTGGGCCAGCAGGTCGTAGGCGGGCCGCTCGCGGTCCGCATCGGCTCCCGGGAAGCCGCCCACGGCGGCCACCACCAGGTGCGGGTGATCGGCGCCCAGTCGGCCGGGGTCGAGGCCCAGCCGGCGCGCGGTCGAGGGGCGGAGGTTGTGCACCAGCAGCTGCGAGCGCTCGGCGAGCCGGTCGAGCAGCCGGCGACCCTCATCGGCCTTGAGGTCGATCACCACGCTGCGCTTGTTGCGGTTGACGGCGCTGAAGTAGGTGCTCCGCCCCTCGCCGGGGGCGCCCCAGAAGGGGGGACCCCAGTGCCGCGTCTCGTCGCCGCCGGGCGGCTCGACCTTGATGACGTCCGCACCCAGGTCGCCCAGCAGCATGGTGGCGAAGGGTCCCGCCAGCACACGGCTGCAGTCGACGATCCGCAGGCCGGCGAGCGGGAGGGGGACTGGTTCGGTCACGTCGACCCGATCCTAGCCCCCGTCGTGCGCTCCCGCGTGCGTCCCGGAGCGGGAATAGAACGTTAGTTCTATACTCACCGCGATGCGCGTCGAATACCGCGAGGAGCCAGCCAGGACCGCCCTGACACAGGTGAAGGGGATGCCCTTCCGCTGGTCGCTGAACCCGTACACCGGCTGTGTGCACCGCTGCACGTTCTGCTACGTCCGCGGCTTCGAGCTGCGGGCTGGGCGGCCCTCGGACGGCCGCTACGGCTCAAGCATTCGGGTCAAGACCAACCTCATCGAGCTGTTGCGGCGTGAGCTCGGTCGGCGCAGCTGGCGAGGGGAGCCGGTCGCCTTCGGCTCGGCCACCGACCCGTACCAGCCGGCCGAGGGCCGCTACCGGCTGACGCGCGGCTGCATCGAGACCCTGGGCGAGGCCGCCAACCCCTTCAGCCTGATCACCCGCGGGCCCCTGATCGTCCGCGACCTGGACGTCCTGGTCGCCGCCTCCGCGGCCGCCGATGTCAGGGTCACCTTCTCCATCCCGACCCTCGACGAGCGGGTCTGGCGCACCACCGAGCCCGGGACCGCGCCTCCCCGCCAGCGACTGCGTGCGCTGGAGCGGCTGGTCGCAGCCGGGGTGAACGCCGGCGTCGGCATGGCGCCCATCCCCCCGGCCTGTCCGACGACCCCGCCAGGTTGCGCGAGGTCGTCCTGGCCGCCAGGGGCGCGGGTGCCAGCCACCTGTGGTGGAACGTCGTGAACCTGCGTCCTGGGACTCGGGAGCACTTCCTCGAGCAGCTCGCCCGCGACTGGCCCGACGAGCTGGAGCGCTACCAGCGACTGTTCGCGCGGAGGGCGTACCTCGGCAGGGACCAGGTCGCCCCGCTCGACGCGACGATGAGCGAGATGCGCTCCGAGTGGGTCTGGTCGCCACGGCCGCGGCCGCTCACGCCACGAGGCTCGGGAGGGCTCGAGCAGCAGCTTCGGCTGCCGCTCGCCGGCTGAGCAAGAGGAGCGCCGGACCGGCAAGTGTCTTGCCGCTCCGTAGGCGGGCGCTACTCGATGTCGATCGTCTCCCGGCGATCCCCCTGCCGCTCGCGCTCCTCGAGGCGGGCGATCCAGGTGTCCAGGTAGACGCGGGCGGCCAGCAGCTGCTCTCGCCCCGCCGCCTTCAGGTGGCCGCGGGCCTCGTCGGGGAAGACGCGGTGCATGAGCGCCCAGAACGCCGCCTCGGCCCCGGAGCGCGAGGCCGGCTGCCGGGCCAGGCGTCGCTCGAGGTCCGCGATCCGCGCCTCCAGCTCGGCGGTCTGATCCATGGTCTGCTGCTCGGTCATTGACGCCTCCTTTCGTTCGCGCCGCCGGGCCCCGTGCGGCGGGGCACGCCGAAGCGGATCATGAGCCTGCTCTCCTCGAACCGAGCCCCCTCGCTCGGCGCGTCGATCAGGATTCTCGGCAGGACGAGGGTACGCCGCCAGGTACCCAGGTCGATCACCAGCTCATCAGCGTGCCGGGACAGCTGGATCTGCCGCTTGTCGGTGAAGGGCAGGTCGACCGACAGGATGAACGCGCCGTCCTCGCGGCGAACGCTGTACGGGCGGCCGCGGTAGAAGAAAGCGGTCGGATCGGCGTCACCGTACAGGTGCGCAGCGAGCTCGCGCAGCCGCTCGAGGCCGACGACCTCGCGGTCGAAGAAGGGGGCGTGCCGGACGGGGATGGGGTGGAAGGTGCGCTCCACCTCCGGGCCGTAGCGCTGCTGCGCGTCGTACCAGCCGCGGAAGTAGGCCCCCACCTCGTCCGGCAGGACTCGGTTCGCCACCACCAGGTCGGTCGGGTAGCCGTACAGGTGGAAGTAGGTGAAGCTGCGCTGCGCCTCCTTGATCACCACCGACTCGAGGGTCAGCACCACCCGGACCGAGGTCTTGTCCGGGTCCGCCAGCAGCGTTCGCATGTACTGGAGCTTGTCGAACAGCTCCTCGCCGGCGTCGAAGACCTCGTCGCGCGGCATCGGTATGCCCACCACGCGCTGGATCATCGGGGCGGTGAGCCGGGTGATCCGCCGCCCGATCGGCTCGATCTTCTCCATCCACCACTTCAGCGCCTCCGGCAGCGAGAGCAGGCGCAGCGTCTCACCGGTGGGGGCGGCGTCGACCACCACCACGTCGTAGTCGCCGGAGTCGTGGTGGTCGGCGATCCACAGCAGCGACCCGACCTCGTCCATGCCGGGCAGCACGGTCATCTCCTCGGCCAGCACCTCGTCGAGCCCGCGCCAGCGCAGCACCGACGCCGCGTACTCCTGGATCCGCCCCCAGTAGCGCGCGACGTTGAAGAAGACCTCTGATTCCTGGCCCCACAGGTTCGCGGCGACAGGGGTGGGCGTCGGTCCCAGCTTCACGCCGAGCGCGTCGCCCAGCGAATGCGCGATGTCGGTTGACATGACCAGTGTCCGGTAGCCGCGCTCGGCGCAGGCGAGGGCGGTAGCCGCTGCCACGCTGGTCTTGCCCACGCCGCCCTTGCCGGTATAGACGAGGATCCTGGTCACCGGTGCCTAGTGTGGCAGAAGGTCGCGCCCGCCCGCGATCCCCCCGTCCGCCTGGGTCCCCACGTTAGCCTTGCGCCGATGCGCATCAAGCTGGCCTGGCCCTGGCGCCGCCGCCCGGTTCGCCGTGAGCGGGCGGAGGAGTATCTGCTCCTGACGCTCGTCTCGTTCGCCGCCACGGTGATCGCGACGCGCTGGTTCCTGGAGCTGACAGGCTTCCCGCGCATCGGCGGCGGAGAGCTTCACATCGCCCACGCGCTGTGGGGCGGCCTGCTGCTCTTCGGGGCCAGCCTGGTCGCCATCGTGTGGTCCGGGCACCTCGTCTTCCGGCTCGCGGCGGTGCTGGCCGGGGTGGGGATCGGCCTGTTCATCGACGAGGTGGGCAAGCTGATCACGACCGCCAACGACTACTTCTACCCGGCTGCGGCTCCAATCATCTACGCGTCGTTCCTGATCGCGCTCATCGTCTGGCTGCGCGTCCGGGGAGAGCGCGCGGCCGGGCCGCGGAGCCAGCTCCTCAGCGCCCTCCAGCTGCTGGAGGAGTCGGTGGAGGGCGATCTCCAGGCAGGTGAGCGCGACCAGATCCGGGCCAGGCTGGCGGCGACGGCGAGCCGCTCGCCGGATCCCGAGCAGCGCCGCCTGGCCGGGCTGCTGCTCGACTTCATGGAGTCGCACGAGCTGGTCGTGGCGCCGGACCCCGTGACCCACCTGTCACGGCTGCGCGGCTGGTGGCAGTCGAGGCGGGGCCGCTGGCTCGGCGGTCGCGGGCTGCGGTACCTGATCATCGGCGCCCTGGTCGTCTCCGGGGCGCGGTCGCTGGCCGACTTCCTGGTCACCGGGCTGGCGATCGCGACCGACCCACCGGAGGCCGGAACCCGCCTCTTCGGCCTGGTGACGGTCCACCTCCTGGTCGAGGCTGTCGCCGGCGTGCTGATGGCGGCGGGGGCGGTGCTGGTCGGGATCGCCAGTCGCCATCGGCAGGGCTGGACGCTGGCGTACATCGGCCTGCTGGCGGCCCTGGCGCTGGCGGACCTGGTGTCCTTCTACCTCAACCAGTTCGCGTCCATCGTGCCCGCGCTCTTCCATGCCGCGCTGCTGGCCGCGGTGGTCGCCTACCGCCGCGAGCTGGAAGAGGAGGCACTGGACCGACCCACCATCGGCCGATCGTCCTAGCGGCCGTACGACGGCGCGACGATGGAGCGCTCCCTCAGGCTCAGCGCCAGACCGAGACCAGCACCGCCACGATCACCAGCCCGACGAGGTGGTAGCCACCGGTGATGGCGAACCACACCCACGGCTGCGGCTTGTGCGGGTCGAAGACCGCGTCAGTGGCGGTCACCGTCAGCGCGTAGCCGATGGCGATGACCAGCCCCAGCGTCACCCCGGCGCCGATGTCGTCCGACCCGGTCGCCGCGGCTAACATGCCGGTGGCGACGGCCGCAACGAGGTAGAAGAGCGCCGGTACGGCGTACATCACCGGGCTCATCTGCTGCTCGCGGGAGGCGTCCCAGCCGATGGAGCGCTGCCAGGGCCGGCCGAAGAGCATCGGCGTGAACCAGACCGCGCCGAGCGCGAAGTAGATGACCGCCCCCACCACGACCGCCGGCCAGTTCAGCAGGTCGAGCATCTCCAGGCTCATCGCGCCGCACCTCATCTCTGATCGGGTGCACTGCCTGTCCGCTCAGCTGGCGCTGCTCGGCGGGGCGCCCGATGGCCGCAGGGTATCCCGTTCGCGCTACGCGAAGTGGCGTTCACGCCGCCAGAGCGCCTCGCCGGGACGCGCCAGGGACTAGGCGGTCTGTCCGGCCGCCTCCTGGAGCAGCGCCACCGCCTCCTCGTGGCGTCGCTGCTCGACGAGCAGCTCGGCCCACTCCCGCAGCAGCCGGTGCAGCCGCGGCCGAGGGCCGGACCGCCGCAGGACCGAGGCGGCTTCCCCGTACGACGCCTCGGCCCCGGCCGGTTCCCCCAGCGCGCGCCGGGCACGGGCCTGGGTGAGCAGCGCGGCCGCTTCCGCGGTCGGGTCACCCACTTCCCGGGCGAGCTCGAGCGTCCCCCCGGACCGCTCTAGCGCGACAGCCGGCTCGCCGGCGGCGAGTTCGATCTGGGCCTCGGACTCCATCACTCCCACCAGGAGCCGTCGCTCGCCGAGCCGCCCCGCGAGCCGGCGGCCCTCGCGCGCGGCCTGGCGGGCGCGACGAAGGTTGCCGAGGGCGAGCTGCTCCAGCGCGAGCCGGTGCTCGATGGCGACCAGGGCCCGCTCGGATTCCGCCGCCTCGAAGAGGGCCGCGGCGCGGGTGGCACCGGCGATCGCCCGGTCGTGATGCCCGCTGCGGGCGGCTGCCTGGGCCTCGGCCAGGTGATGGCCGGCGCGGCTGCGATCGTCGGTCGACCTTCCCACGTCCCGGGCCTCCTCGAGCAGGGCGAGCGCGTCGCGGTGGCGGCCGGCGGAGGACTCGACGCCCGCGAGCATCGTGAGCACCCGGATCCGGAAGTCGCCGTCCGCTCCCAGCCGGTCGCGAACCTGCCCGAGCACCTGCTCGAGCAGCGACCGTGCCTCGTCGAGGTTGTCGAGCTGGTGGTGCGCCCAGGCCAGCAGGCAGGCGGCTCGCGCGGCATCCGCCTGCTCGCCGCCGCGGCCGAAGCGCTCGTGAGCGTCCGCGGCGTCGACGAGGGCCTCTCGGGCGCGTCCCATCCCGGCGTACGCCTCGGCTCGGCCCAGGAGCAGCGCGGGGCGGTCTGTCTCTGGAGGGTGCGCGTCGAGCAGCCCGGTGTAGGCATCTGCCGCGGCCTGCCATTCGCCGGCGGCGACGAGCGCGTCCGCCTCGGCCCGAGTCCAGCCCGGCTCGGGATCGTGGAGGAAGTGATCGATCGGGAGCTCGAGCCGGCCGGCGAGGTAGCCGAGCGCGCGCAGCGAGGCGCGGATCAGGCCGTTCTCGAGCGCGCTGACGTAGGCGCCTGTGTAGCGGTCGCCGGCGAGCTGCTTCTGGGTGAGCCCGGCCCGCTGGCGTGCGGCCCGCAGGCGGAGCCCGATGCGGGGATCGATGTCGGCTCGGGCTCTGGCGGTGGCAACTCGGGTCATCTGCACCGCCGAGTTTAGCCCTTCGCGCAACCGCCCGGGTTGGTACTCCTGTGCAACGTGCTTGGCAATAATCGTACGGGCGCGCCCTGCTGAACCAGGGCCGGGTTCGAGGGGTAGCCTATGGGCACCTGGAGCCCGCATGTACCACTCGACACCTCGCCGCCGATTCCCACTCGGCCTGACCCCGAGTGCTTCGCTCGGGGCGGTCCTGCTCGGCGCGACCGTGCTCGCGGCCTGCGGGGCCAGTGAGGCCACGCCGGCTCCCACCGACACCGGCCGGTCGCCCACGCCCACCGCCAGCCCCACGGACCGTCCCGATACCCCCGCTCCCTCGCCGTCGCCGAGCCCGACCGAGCGGCCAGAGCCGGTCTTCAGCGTGGAGACCTTCCCGGTGCCGGGAGGATCGAGGCCGCACGACGTGGCGCCGGCGGCCGACGGGGGCGTCTGGTACACCGCCCAGGGGAGCGGCGAGCTGGGCTGGCTCGATCCCGACAGCGGCGAGGTGCGGGAGATCCCGCTCGGCGCCGGGTCCAGACCCCACGGTGTGATCGTCGGCCCGGACGGGGCGCCGTGGATCACCGACGGCGGCCTGAACGCCATCCTTCGGGTGGACCCGGAGACCGGTCAGATCCGCCGCTACCAGCTACCGGGAGGGTCGGCGAACCTGAACACGGCCGCCTTCGACGGTGATGGGATGCTGTGGTTCACTGGCCAGGCGGGCGTGTACGGCAGCGTCGACCCGCCGAGCGGCGAGGTGCGCGTCTTCGACGCGCCGCGCGGCAGCGGACCGTACGGGATCGCCGCGGACCCCGACGGGGAGGTGTGGTACTCGTCGCTGGCGGGGAGCTACCTCGGTCGGATCGACCGCGCCAGCGGGTCGGTGACGGCCATCGACCCGCCGACCCCGGGCGCCGGGCTGCGCCGGGTCTGGGCGGACTCCGGCGGCCGCCTGTGGCTGGCGGAGTGGAACGCCGGCCAGGTCGGCATGTACGACCCGGTCGCCGAGGAGTGGCGTGAGTGGCCGCTGCCGGGCGACCGCCCCCAGGCCTACGCGGTCTACGTCGACGAGACCGATGCGGTCTGGCTGACCGATTTCGGCGCCAACGCCATCGTCCGGTTCGACCCGGCCAGCGAAACGTTCAGCAGCTTCCCGTCGGACCGCGTCGGGGCCGCGGTTCGGCAGCTCCTCGGCCGCCCCGGCGAGGTCTGGGGCGCCGAGTCCGGGACCGACCGTCTGGTGGTGGTCCGCTACGAGTGAGCGCCGGGGTCAGCCGACGCGGATGAGCTGGGCGGTGCCCAGGGCGACGGCGAGGAAGCCGGCGAACGCGATCAGCGGCGAGTGGGAGCTGGTGAACGCCGCGATCACGGCGACCAGGCCGAGGACGGCGAGGGCCAGCCCGATTCCGGTGCGGAGCATGTGCCGATGCTGCGCCCGCCACCACGCGGCGGTCAACGGCCGTGGTGCGGGCTCGCACCGGCCAAAGGGGCCAGTCCGCGACCGCCCGTACGACCCATGCCCAAGCGGGCGCGGCGGCTTGACGTAGGAGTCGGCCGGCCGTGCGGACGATGGTCGGAGCGAGCGCTCCGACGACCATCACCTCACAGTAGAAAGGAGCACGACCATGAACGTGGCGACCTTTGCCGGAGGGGCACTCGTGCTGCTCGGCATCATCATCACCGTCCTCGGCCTCTTCGTCGGCGGCTCGATCCAGCTGGCGGTGATCGGGCTGGTGGCGATTGCGGCCGGCGGCGGAATCGGCCTCTTCGCGCAGCGGCGGCTGGCCTGACCGACTAGAGGCGGTGCAGCTTCAGGAAGTTGGTACGGGCAGCACCGAACGGGATGGAGGCGACCATCACCACCCGCTGACCCGCCTCCAGGCCGGCGCCGCGCATGGCGCCGACCAGCGCGTCGATCATCTCGTCGGTGTCGCGGGGGGTGGCGCAACCGACCGGCACCACGCCCCGGCGCAGCGCCAGCCAGCGCAGCACCTGCTCGTCGGGTGACAGGGCGAAGATCGGAACCCCCGGCCGCCTCGCCGACAGCAGGTCGGCGGTCAGGCCGGTGCGGGTGAAGCAGGCGATCGCCGCCACGGGTGGGCCGCCGCCGCTCGCCAGCGCCGCCGCCGCGGCGGCGATGGCGGCCGGGTCCGAGTCGCCGGCGCCCGTCGGGGCCGTAACCACCTCACCGCTCGCCTCGGCCGCGGCGCAGATCTCGACCGCCGCCCGCGCGGCCGCCAGTGGGTGCTCTCCGATGGCCGTCTCCGCGGAGAGCATCACCGCGTCCGCTCCGTCGAGGACCGCGTTCGCCACGTCCGAGGCCTCGGCGCGCGTCGGCCGCGGCGCGTGGACCAT
>CAYXZN010000065.1:0-10224 GCA_964469325.1 uncultured Steroidobacteraceae bacterium | reverse complement strand
ATGACGCCGGTGTTGCAGGTGAAGCCCGACTGGAACGTGAGCGTCGCCTCGACGTACTTGAACTCGGCGAGCTTCGCCTCCAGCTGCTCGTGGATGGTCATGGTGCCGGCGATGGTTCGCACCGCCCCCGACCCCGCCCCGTAGCGCTCGGTCGCCTCCACCGCCGCCTGGACCAGCCTGGGATGGGTGGTGAGGCCCAGGTAATTGTTGCTCGACAGGGTGATCACCTCGCGCCCGTCGATCACACATCGGCTCTTCTGCTCGCTCTCGACCACCCTCAGGCGCCGATACAGCCCCCTGGCCCTCAGCTGCTCGATGTCGGCCTCCAGAAAGGCCAGGGCCTTGGAGCCGCGGGCGGTCGTCCGGGGTGCCGCGGTATCGGTCATGGGAGGAGCACCACCTTTCCTGCGTGCCGGGAGGCGATCAGCTCGAAGCCGCGCTCCCAATCGGCCAGGGCGAAGCGATGGGTGATGATGGGCGTCACGTCCAGCGAGCCGGAGCGGAGCAGCGCCTGCGTCCGCTCCCAGGTGTCGTAGATCCGGCGCCCGAAGACGCCGTGCAGCCGGATCCCCTGCTCGATCACCTTGTTCGACAGGTCGAGGCGGATCGGCTGGCCGAAGATGCCCAGCAGGCTGATCCGGCCGCCCCGGGTGATGAAGTCGAGCGCCTGATCGAGCGCGGCCTGGGCGCCGCTCATCTCGAGCACCACCTCGACGCCGTCGCCGCCGGTCGCCTCCCGCACCCGCTCGACGGTGGCAGGGTCCGCCGCATCCAGCGCCAGGTCGGCCCCCATCCGCGTCGCCAGCTCGAGCCGATACGGCTCGGTGTCGGTCGCCACCACCAGCGCCGCGCCGGCCGCCTTCGCGATCCCCACGCTGCACAGGCCGATGGGTCCGCAGCCGGTGACCGCCACCGTCCGACCCTCGATCGGCTCGACGAAGGCGGCGTGGACCGCGTTGCCCATCGGCTCCTGGAGGGCGACCACGGCGGGCTCAAGCCCGTTCGACTCGATCGCGTTCGCCTCAGGGATCACCACCTGCTCGGCGAAGCCGCCGTCGATGTGGACGCCGATCACCCGCAGCTCGCGGCACAGGTGCTGGTCGCCGCGGCGGCACTGGGCGCACTCCCAGCACACGATGTGCGACTCGACGCCGACCAGGTCCCCCTCGCGGACCCGAGTCACGCCACGACCGGTGGCGATCACGCGGCCGGCCAGCTCGTGCCCCAGGATCCGCGGCGGGACGAGGTTCTCCGCCGCCCACTCGTCCCAGCGGTAGAGGTGGTGGTCGGTGCCGCAGATGCTCGCCGCCTCCATCCCCAGCAGCACCTCGCCGGCGCCCGGCGCCGGAAGCGGCCGGTCGACCAGCTCGAGGCCCGGTCCGGGCCGGACCTTGGCGAGCGCCCGCATGGTCCCGCCGCCCGCGGGCTCGGGCACCGCCGGCCGCAGCGCATCGGAGGGGAGCGTGCCGCCCGCAGTCACCGCGGGGACCGGTCCGTCACGCGCGCACCGCCGACAGCTCGTCCACCCCGGCGGCCTGGCGGTGATCGTCGGCTCGGGGCTCCTCGTCCACGACCTCGTTCTCGAGCACGCCGATGCCGTCGATCTCGCAGCGCATCACGTCCCCGCCTGACAGGTAGCGGGGCGGATCCTGGAAGTGGCCGACCCCGGCCGGGGTGCCGGTGGCGATCACGTCGCCGGGCTCGAGGCTGATGGACCGGCTGACGAACGCCAGCAGGGTCGGGACGTCGAAGATCATCTGCCGCGTGGAAGAGTCCTGCCACACCTCGCCGTTGACCGACGAGCGCAGTGAGAGGTTGCCCGGATCGGGAATCTCGTCGCGGGTGACGATGACGGGCCCGATCGGCGCGAAGCCGTCGCTCCCCTTGGCGCGCAGCCACTGCCGGTCCTCTCGCTGCAGGTCCCTGGCGGTGACGTCGTTGAGGATCGTGTAGCCGAAGACGTGGTCGAGCGCCTCGTCGACGGAGACGCGGCTGGCCGGCCTGCCGATCACCACCGCCAGCTCGCACTCCAGGTCGAGCTGCTCGGTCGTCCGCGGGCGCGTCACCGGGTGCCCGTGGTAGGTCACGGCATTGGCGAACTTGGCGAACAGGGTCGGGTAGGCGGGCGGCTCCACGCCCTGCTCGGCGCAGTGGTCGCGGTAGTTCAGCCCGATGCAGATGATCTTCCCCGGCCGCAGTAGGGGGGCCCGGAGCTCGACGCGGGATGGGTCGATGACGTACGACTGGGCGCGGATGGGGTTCGGGTCGTCCTCGGTCGGGACCAGGGCGCGCAGGGCGTCGAAGGTCTCCGGATCGGCCGCGATCAGCGGGATCAGGTCGTGGGCGGCGTTGATGGCCGACCGATCGCCACCGACCGCGTCGTACAGCCCGGCCGCCCGGGTGAGGTCGTAGATCCCCCGCTCGGTGAGGGCTCCGATGCGCGTCGCCATGTCCGGAGCCTCGTCCTCCGACCCGCGCCGCGCGAAGGTGAGGAGCTTCACCCGGCCAGTATACGGAGGTGGAGGCACCAGTCGGCGGGCGCCGATCAGGCCTCGCTGAACCAGGCGCGCGCCCCCGGCCGCAGGAGCCCCAGCGTGAGCGCGACGCTGATGGCCAGGCCGACGGGCACCAACAGCAGCGTCCACCCCGCCGCCGCCTGCCCGGGCAGGCCCAGCAGCAGCGGCGGCAGCCCGGCCAGCACGGGGGCCGCCAGGGCGGCGATCCCGATCGCGAAGCGGTGCCCGATCCGCTTCCGCTGGAGCGCGAGGGTGATGCCGAACAGCACGGCCGCCAGCTCGACCATCATGAACAGCCCCAGCAGCGAGAACGGCGCCCGCTCACTGAAGTCGACGAACCCCACGATGCGCGGCAGCAGCAGGCCGCTCACGGCCAGCAGGAAGAAGGCCCAGCCGAACCAGAGCCGGACGGCGAGCGGGGCGCGCTCGCGGGCAGGTGTCATACCGCCGATGCTAGCAGCGGCCGGTGTCCCGGACCGGGCCGGAAGACCCTTGACAGGCGACCTGGCAAGCGCATATTCTCTGCTTGCTAAACCGGTTCACTAAACCGGTTCCGAGGCTCGGTCGCGGAGGAGAGACCCGAGCGCGTGTCCAGATCGCGGCGCCCCCGCATCGACGACGTGGCGAAGCGTGCCGGCGTCAGCAAGACGGCGGTCAGCTTCGCCTTCAACCAGCCGGAGAACCTCAACGCCGCCACGCGCGAGCGGATCCTCGAGGCGGCCTCCGAGCTGGGCTACCGCCCCTCGCCGATCGCACGGCGGCTGACCGCCAGGCGGACCGACCAGATCGGCCTGGTGGTGCCGCAGTCGACGCACGACAGCTTCGCCAACCCGTTCTACGCGGAGCTGCTGCGGGGGATCAGCGACGTCTGCGACCCCGAGGGGATATCGGTGGTGATCGTGCCGCCGGTTCACGGGAGCATCGGCAAGGCGGTCAACCAGGCGCTTGTGGACGGACTGATCCTGGTCGGGCTGACCCCCGAGCACCCGGAGATCGCCGAGGTGCGGCGGGCCGCGATTCCGCTGGTCGCCCTGGACGTCGACGCCTGGGAGGGAGTCGACGTCATCGCCATCGACGACCGATCGGGGGCGGAAGCCGCGGGTCGCCACCTGGCACAGCTCGGCCACCGGGACGTCGCGGTGGTGCTCATCTCCGAGCATCCCGATACGCCCGGCGACGAGCTCCAGGGCATCTCCGCCCGACGCCTGGCCGGCATCCGGGCCGGCTTCGAGCATGTCGCGGACGAGGTACAGCTGCGCGTGCTGGCGGCCCCGGTGTCCGAGGACGGTGGCAGGGCGGCCTTCGAGGAGCTGGCCGGCAGCCGGCTGCCGAGCGCGGTGCTCACGGTGAGCGACGTCGTCGCGATCGGCCTCATGGCCGCCGCGCGGGAGGCCGGGCTGGACCTGCCGGTCGACCTGTCGGTGATCGGCTACGACGACATCCCCGCCGCGGCCTGGGTCGACCCGCCACTCACGACAGTCCACCAGCCGATCCGCGAGAAGGGTGGGCAGGCGGCTCGGCGTCTCATCAGCCTGCTACGTGCCGAGACCCCCGGAGAGCCGGCGACGGAGGTCCTCACGACCCAGCTGGTCGTGCGCGGATCAACGGCACCGGCGCGAGAAGCGGCGCACCGGCTGGCGCCCGTCCCGGAGGGAGGTGCCGCCGCAGTTTGACCACCCAGCCTGCGTCCGAGCGCAACCATGTCGACACCTGCAACGTGCCACCGAGAGTCAGTGAGGAACCGAGAGTCATGCGCAAACCGATGATCAAGCTCCTGCCGCTGGGCGCCGTCGTGGCGCTCCTGCTCGCCGCCTGCACCGGCGGCCAGATCGGCGGCACCACCCCAACCCAGCAACCGACCGACGGCGAGGCGTCGCCGACCGAGGGCGAGTTCCCGACCGGCGACATCGAGATCGAGCTGTGGACCAAGGAGGGCGATCCGCAGATCGCCTTCGTCGAGCAGCTGGCCGAGGACTACAGCGCCATGCACCCGAACGTGGCGTTCAACGTCGTCAACAAGGACGTGGAGCTGCTGCGCGAGGACATGGTCAACACCGCGCTCAGCCCCGATGCGCAGCCCGAGCTGCTGTGGACGGTGCTCGACCACGTCGGCCCGTTCGTGGAGGCCGGCGTCATCCAGCCGCTGGGCGGCCAGTTCGACGAGAGCGTGCTGGCCGAGGCCGCGCGCGGGTCCGGCGAGTTCGACGGCGAGATCTGGGTCGCTCCCATCTCGATCGGCAACCAGCTGATGCTCTACTGGAACAAGTCGATCATCGGCGACGAGGCGCCGGCTGACAGCGACGAGATGATCGCGGTCGCGCAGGAGCACACCGCCGGCGGCGACTACGGGCTGGTCTTCAACCAGACCGAGTCCTTCTGGCTGGTCCCGTTCCTGGGTGGCTTCGGCGGATCGGTGTTCGCCGACGACGGCGTGACGCCGACCCTCGACACCGACGAGATGAAGGCCGCGCTTCAGTTCATGTACGACCTGAAGTTCGAGCACGAGATCATGCCCGCCGAGTGCGACTACAACTGCGCCAACGACCTGTTCAAGACCGGCGCCGCAGGCATGATCGTCAACGGCGACTGGGAGCTGGGCGCCTACACCGAGGCGCTCGGCGACGACCTGGGCGTCGGGCCGATCCCGCCCATCGCGGAGACGGGCGAGTACCCCAAGCCCTACATCGGCGGCACCTACTATATGGTGCCGAGCGCCGTCGAGGGAGACACCCTCACGGTCGTCCTCGACTTCATCGACTTCACCCTGGCCGCTGAGCAGCAGCGGGGACAGGTCGAGGAGCTGTCCCGCCTCCCGGCGAACGACGAGGTCCTCAACGATCCGGTGGTGACCGACAACCCGTCCCTGCAGGGCGCGGGCGAGGCGGTCTCGAAGGGCGTGCCGCAGCCGATCAACGTCGAGATGCGGTGCAACTTCGACGCGATGACCCAGGCGGTCCGCGACATGTTCGCGGGCAACTCGGATATCGACGGCATCACTGCGACCATGCAGACTGCCGCTGAGAACTGCATCGCGACCCTCGGATAGTCCCTGAGCCGAGTGGGCGGCAGATCCCGGTCTCGCCGCCCACTCACCCCACTCCAGCCAGCGGAGTCACCCGAGCCGGGCACGGGAGGCGAGGATGAACATCGACCAATCGATCGGTGCGCTCGTCGATGTGCTCCTGACGCTTGCCGTCGTCGCCGTCGCCATCGCGGTCATCGAGGGAGGCCTGTACCTCGTCCTGGTGCGCTGGCTGAAGACCCGGCTGGCCGTTCCGCTGATGCTGATCGCACCCGCCTTCATCGGCCTGTCGGTGCTGATCGTCTACCCGCTCCTGTGGGAGCTGAACGTCAGCTTCACCAACATGAGCCTGCGCAACTTCTGCGACCCGGGCTTCCCGACGGCGGGCCTGCTCACCGAGTGCCGAACGCCGGGTGAGAACATGTTCATCGGCCTGGACAACTACGTCCGGGTCTTCACCGCACCCGTCCTCCAGCAGGCCGGCTTCTTCCAGGTCCTGTGGCAGACGGTGGTCTGGACGGCAGTGAACGTCTTCTTCCACGTCGCCGGCGGCCTGGGGCTGGCGCTCCTCCTCCACCGGCAGATCCGCGGGCGCGGCCTCTACCGAGCGCTGATCGTCCTCCCCTGGGCGGTGCCGCAGATCGTGGCCCTCGCGGTGTGGCGGACCGAGTTCCACTCGGAGTTCGGGATGGTGAACCAGCTGCTGGGCATCTTCGGGATCAGCGGCCCCAGCTGGCTGCTGGACCCGTTCTGGAACTTCACGGCCATGATCCTGGTCAACGTCTGGCTCGGCATCCCGTTCATGATGGTGATCCTGCTGGGCGGGCTGCAGAGCATCCCCCACGACCTCTATGAGGCCGCCGAAATCGACGGGGCGAGCAGCCGCCAGTCGTTCCGGAACATCACCCTGCCGCTGCTGAGGCCGGTCCTCACGCCGGCCATCATCCTGGGCGTGGTCTGGACGTTCAACAACTTCAACGTCCCGTTCGTGATCAACCAGAACGAGCTCGAGACCAGCGACACGCTCGTGACCGGCCTCTTCCGCGCCGCGTTCCAGTACAACCGCTACGGGTTCGCCGGCGCCTTCGCGTTCGTGATCTTCGCCATCCTGCTCGTGTTCGTCATCTTCTACGTCTGGCGCAGCCGAGCGCTCAAGGGAGCCTACGAATGAGCGGCCAGACCACCGTCCAGCCCGCCGCCCCGGCCCGCGTCATGCCTGGCCTCGCACGCCGCAAGGCCGGCTCGGGGCGCGGCGACAGCTTCCAGAAGCGCCTCTTCGTGCACGGCATGCTGATCATCGCCGCGCTGATCGCCGCGCTGCCCATCGTGCGCGTCTTCAGCGTGGCGCTGCGCCCCGCCGACCGCCTGCTGGAGCGCGAGTTCCGGCTCATCCCCGAGGGCGCCACCCTGGACGCCTTCGTCCACGTCCTCACCGGAACCGCCTTCCCGCAGTGGCTCTACAACAGCCTGGTGGTGACCATCGGCACCTCGGCGGTGGGGGTCATCTTCGCCGCCACCAGCGCGTACGCCTTCAGCCGGTTCCGCTTCCCGGGCCGCGGTGTCGGCCTCACCGCCCTGCTGGCGACGCAGCTGATCCCCGCCACCATGCTGATCGTCCCCATCTTCGTGCTGGCGGTGATCCTGGACCCAGCGCTCGACCTCAAGGATTCGTACCGGGGGTTGGTGATCGCCTACTCCATCACCGCCGTGCCGTTCAGCATCTGGATCCTGAAGGGCTACTACGACACGGTCCCGATCGAGCTCGAGGAGGCGGCGCGGATCGATGGCTGCAGCCAGCTGGAGGCGTTCTGGCGGGTCCTGCTGCCGCTCTCCACCCCCGCCCTGGCGATCGTCTTCCTGTTCAACTTCCTGACCGCCTGGAACGAGTTCGTGCTGGCGCGCGTGCTGATCGGCTCGTCGACCGAGCTCTTCACCTGGCCGCTGGGCGTCCTCCGCTTCCAGGCCCAGTTCCAGACCCAGTGGGCCGACCTGGCGGCGGCGTCGATCCTGATCTCGATCCCGATCGTGGCGCTCTTCCTCTACTCGTCGAAGTGGCTGGTCAGCGGGCTGACGCTGGGCGGCGTGAAGACTTGAGCGACGGGTGGGGGTAGAGACCCCGGACTGGGTCCGGGAGGCCGTCTTCTACCAGGTCTTTCCCGACCGCTTCGCCCGCAGCGGCCGGGTGGAGCCGCCCGGGCCGCTCGAGGAGTGGGACGCTCCCCCGACCAGGCACGGCTTCAAGGGGGGCGACCTGCCGGGGATCGCCGACCGGCTCGACTACCTGGCCGAGCTCGGCGTCAACGCCCTCTACCTCAACCCGATCTTCAGCTCCGCGGCGAACCACCGCTACCACCCCTTCGACTACTTCGAGGTCGACCCACTGCTCGGCGGGCGCGCCGGCTTCGACGAGCTCATCACGGCTGCCCACCAGCGCCGGATGCGGGTCATCCTGGACGGCGTCTTCAATCACACCGGGCGCGGCTTCTGGGCCTTCAACCACGTGCTCGAGAACGGCCACCACTCCCCGTACCGCGAGTGGTTCCACTTCGACCAGGCCCGGCTGGATCGCGGTGAGCTGCCGCAGGCCTACCCCGGGGGGAGCCTGGAGGGGCCGCTGGCCGCCGACTGGGGACCCGAGCACGCGGCGGGCGAGGAGTCGCTGGCGCGGCTCGGCTACCGCGCCTGGTGGGACCTGCCGGCGCTGCCCAAGCTGAACGTGGCGGATCCGGGGGTCCGCCAGCATCTGCTGGAGGCGGCGGAGCACTGGATCCAGGCCGGCGCCGACGGCTGGCGGCTCGACGTCCCAACCGAGATCGACGACGTGGACTTCTGGCGTGAGTTCCGCCAGCGGGTCAAAGCGGCGAACCCCGAGGCGTATATCGTCGGCGAAATCTGGCACGTGCGGCCGGACTGGTGCACTGATGAGCGGTTCGACGCGGTCATGAACTACCCGCTGGCGGCGGCGATCGTCGGCTATGCCGGCGGCGACCGCCTCGACCCGGGCGTCCTCGCCGAGCACCACGACCTGGCCGAGACCATCCACCCGCTGGACGGCCGGGTCTTCGCAGAGCGGCTCACGGCGATGCTCGACGCGTACGACCCGCAGGTCACCAGCGTGCAGCTCAACCTGCTCGGGACCCACGACACGCCCCGCCTGCGAACCATGTTCGGCGGTGACCTGCGGGCGGTCGAGCTGGCGTACCTGGTCCTGATGACCGTCCCCGGCGCCCCGTGCATCTACTACGGCGACGAGATCGGCATGCAGGGGCACATGGACCCCGACTGCCGCGCCGCCTTCCCGTGGCGGGCGCCCGACACCTGGGAAGAGGGCCTCCGCGGCCTCGTCCGGCGCCTGATCCGGCTGCGGCAGAGCGAGCGGGCGCTGCGCGACGGGGCCCTCCAGCGGCTCGGCGAGGATGGGAGCGGAGCCGCCTACCTGCGGGCACACGACGGATCGGCGTTCGTGGTGGCGCTGAACCCGGGCCCCGCCGAGGCGCGCCTGCCGCTGCCGGCCGAAGCCGCGCCCGAACGGTGGGCGGCGGTCATCGGCGTCGGCAAAGGCCATCGGCTCGAGGGGAGCCGGGTCGCCGTGCCTCCGCGCTCGGGCGTGATCCTCGAGCGCCGATGAGACGACCGGCCGTCCCCCGGGCCGCGATCGCCCTGCTGGCGCTGGCGCTGGTGGTGGCGGCAGCGGTCGGCGCCGTGCTGCTGGTCCGGCCCGCCCCCGAGCCACCGCCCGAGGCGGTCACGCCGGACCTGCCGCCGCTCGCCGTGGACGGCGAGATCGCCGACGGCGACCTTGCCCACGACAGCCGCGACGACCTGTACCGCGTCCCCTACGGGGCGGTCCCCGCCGGCACGGTGGTCACCCTGCGGCTGCGAGCCGCCGCCGGCGACCTGTCGGAGGCGTCGGTCCGCGTCTACGACGCGCTGTCGCAGACCCAGCTGCTGGTCCCGATGCGCGTGGCTGGCCGCGACGCGACCGCCGGCGAGCACGGCTACGACTACTGGCAGGCGGAGCTGCACACCACCGGCGTGCCGACCGTCATCTACTACCGCTTCATCGCCCGGGACGGCGGGACGACGCGCTACGTGGAGGACGACCTCGCCTACGATGGCGGCCCGGGCACGGTGCTGGCCGAATCGGCCGACGCGTCATGGCAGATCGTGACCTACGAGGCGGACTTCGCCACGCCCGAGTGGACGCACGGCGCCACCGCCTACCAGATCTTCCCCGACCGCTTCGCCAACGGCGACCCGTCGAACGACCCGCGGCCGGACGCGGTGCCGAGCGCAGGCGGCGCGGGCCGCTACCGCTACGGCGACGTGTACGGCAACCCGATCCTGGTGCGCGACTGGGAGACCGAGCTGCCCGAGGGCCACTGTCGCGCCTATCAGTCCCCCGCCGAGGCGTGCGACGAGGAGCCGCTGGGCCGCGACTTCTACGGCGGCGACCTGGCCGGCATCACCGAACACCTGCCCGAGCTCGCCGAGCTGGGCGTGACCATCCTCTACCTGAACCCGATCTTCGCCGCCCCGTCGAACCATCGCTACGACACCAGCGACTACCTGGAGATCGACCCCGACCTCGGCTCGCGAGAGGACTTCGACGGGCTCGTGGCACGCGCCCGCGAGCTGGGGATGCGCGTCGTGCTCGACGGGGTCTTCAACCACACCAGCTCCGAC
>CAYXZN010000064.1:0-10320 GCA_964469325.1 uncultured Steroidobacteraceae bacterium | reverse complement strand
GTCCATCAGGTGCGTCCGGCCGGACTTCACCACCTCAGCGAACTCGGCCGCCTTCGCCTCGAGGGCCGATGCCAGCCGATCCAGCGCCGGCAGCAGGTCGGCCGTCACGGCCCGGGTCGCGGCGAGGTGGATGGCGGACGGGAAGACGTCGTTGGAGGACTGGCTGGCGTTCACCTCGTCGTTGGGATGGACCGGGCGCCCGAGCCGCTCGGCGGCGAGGGTGGCGATCACCTCGTTGGCGTTCATGTTGCTGCTGGTGCCCGAGCCGGTCTGGAAGATGTCGATTGGAAACTGGTCATCCCAGCGGCCGGCCGCGACCTCGTCCGCCGCCGCCGCGATCGCCTCCGCCACCTCGGCGGCCACCACGCCCAGCTCACCGTTGACCCTGGCGGCGCCGGCCTTGATGCGCCCCAGGGCGGAGATCAGCTCCGGGTCGATCGGCCGCCCTGAGATCGGGAAGTTCTCCAGCGCCCGCTGCGTCTGGGCGCGCCACTTCGCTCCCACCGGGACGCGGACCTCGCCCATCGAGTCGCGTTCCACGCGGAGCTCCTCACCGCTCATCGGGTCAGCGGCTCCAGTCGACCTCGGCCGCCTCGACGAAGCGGATGCTGGGCGGGATCAGGTACGGGATCTCGCCACGCTCGAGCTCCTCCACCAGCCGGGCGCCGATGCCGACCAGCTCGTTGACGAAGATGCCCCGGTGCGAGGGCTGGTAGCGCCGCAGCTTGTCGGTCCCCTCGGCCAGCTTGTTGCCCGCGCCGCGGGCATTCCGCCGCTGGAGGTGCAGCAGCCCGGCCGCCAGCTGGATCAGCCCCTGGTAGAAGTCGCGCTCCTCGTCGGGCGCCGCGCGCCACACCGTCTCCCAGGCCTCGTGCGCGTGCCAGTAGCGGGCGCCGTTGAAGAGCGCCACGCCGCGCCGGAAGAGCCGATCCGCTTCGGCGGGGTCGAGCGGGGGCGTGCGGCCGCGCGCCATCGGCTCGGCGGAGGTCTCGCCCCCGCCCTGGTCGACCTCCGCCTCGACCGTCTGCTCCGTCACGCCACCGATGCTACCAGCACGCAACGCAGCATCCGCACGACGAGCGCTGCGCTCGGGCGTACATGCCGTGCGATGAAGACGAGGCGCGGGCGACGTGCCTCCGAAGGGCGTTGCGAGAGCCGCCCGAGGGAGGTCGTCGTCCGCGCCACACTCCATCGGCGCAGGGAAGGACTAGCCGAACTGCACCATCACGTGCTTGATGTTCGTGTAGTCCTCGATGCTGTAGAGCGACATGTCCTTGCCGTACCCGCTGCGGCCAAAGCCGCCGTGGGGCATCTCCGACACGATGGTGAGGTGGTTGTTGACCCACACCGTGCCGTAGCGGAGGCGGCGCATGGCGTTCATGGCGCGTGACACGTCCTTTGTCCAGACCGAGGCCGACAGGCCGTACTCGACGCCGTTCGCCCAGCGGATCGCCTCGTCGTCGTCGCTGAAGTGCTGGACGGTGACGACCGGGCCGAATACCTCGTTCTGGATGATCTCGTCGTCCTGCGTGGCGTCGACGATCACCGTGGGCCGGTAGAAGTAGCCGCGACGGTCGAGCGGCGAGCCGCCCGCCGCGGCCTTCGCCCCGTTGCCGGTCGCCCGCGCCACGAAGCCGGCCACCCGGTCGCGCTGGGCGGCGCTCACCAGGGGGCCCATCTCGACCTCCTCGCCCTCGGCAGGATCGCCGACCTTGATCGACTCGACGGCCGGGACGAGCTCGGACAGGAAGCTGTCGTAGACCTTGCTGCTCACCAGCACCCGGCAGGCAGCGGTGCAGTCCTGGCCGGTGTTGAAGTAGCCGTTGGCCTTCACGCTCTCCGCCACCGCCGATAGATCGGCATCGTCGAGCACCACCACCGGGGCCTTGCCGCCCAGCTCGAGGTGCACCCGCTTGACGGTATCGGCGACCGCGGCGGCGATCTCCTTGCCGGTGGCGGTGTCCCCGGTCAGGCTGACCATGTCGACCTTCGGGTGGGTAACCAGGCGCCGGCCCGCGGTCGCCCCGGGTCCGGTCACAACGTTGAGGACACCCTTGGGAAAGATGTCGGCCGCCAGCTCGGCCAGCCGCAGCGCCGACAGCGGCGTCCAGGACGACGGCTTGAGCACGACCGTGTTCCCGGCCGCCAGCGCCGGGCCGATCTTCCAGATGGCCATCATCAGCGGGTAGTTCCAGGGAGCGACCTGGGCCACCACGCCCACCGGCTCGCGGCGGAGGATGCTCGTGAATCCCCTCGTGTACTCGCCGGCGCTCTTCCCCTCCACCACGCGCGCCGCGCCGGCGAAGAACCGGAGGTTGTCGACGCTGAACTCGACGTCGAAGTCGCTCACCCCCTTTGGCTTACCGACGTTCTGCGACTCGATCCTCGACAGCTCCGCCGCATCGGCCTCCATGGCGTCGGCCAGCTTGTGCAGCATGGCGCTGCGCTCGGCCGGCGTGGAGTCGAACCAGGCGTCGTCGAAGGCGGCCCTGGCCACATCCACGGCACGGTCGACGTCCTCCGGCGAGCCCTTTGCGACCGCCCCGATCACCTCCTCGGTGGCGGGGTTGACGACCTCGGCCGTCTCGCCACTCGACGATTCGACCCAGTCGCCGTTGATGAACATCTTCGATGGGCTGGTGGCGACAGTCATGGCGCGCGCTACCTCAGCGATGACGGGCGGAAGGGGCCGGGGCCGGTCGCCCTCGGCAGCTCGATTCTACGCCCGCCGGCAACCGATTCCGCCGCCGACCTCCCCCGTGGGCTACCGATTCCGGAGTCGGTCGTCGCGAACGGCCCGGAACCCGCCGTCGGCGGCCCGGGCCGCGACGAAGAGCAGGTCGGCCAGCCGGTTCAGGTACGGGATGGCCTGCGAGCCGGGCAGCTCGCCGGCCTCGGCGAGCGCCACCGCACGCCGCTCGGCCCGACGGACGATCGTGCGGGCCAGGTCCAGGGCGGCGCCGGCCGGTGACTCGCCGGGGAGGACGAACTCGGCCGGCATCGGATGCTCGGTCTCGAGGTCGTCGATCTCCGCCTCGAGCGCGGCGACCATCTCCGCCGTCACCAAGGTCTCGCCGGCCTTCAGCCGCCCGCGCCGGTGCGCGTGCGTCGCCAGCTCGGCACCCACCACGAACAGCTCGCGCTGGAGGCGCAGCACCAGGTCCGCCAGGGAGCCGGGGGCGAGGCTGGCGCGCGAAAGGCCGAGGGCGCTGACCGCCTCGTCCGTCGTCCCGTACGCCTCGGTGCGCAGGGACGACTTGGAAACGCGCTCGCCGCCGAACAGGAGCCCGGTGGTGCCGGTGTCGCCCCGGCGCGTGTAGATGCGTGGCACCGCCCGCGCATGGTACCGCTCGACGGACCCCATCGGTTCGGCCGTCGACGGCCGGAAGGACTGAGCCGCAGGCGGAGAAGGGGACTAGAAGAGGCCCGGCGGCGGCTCCCAGCGGTCGGCCAGCAGGGTCACCTTCACCGGCGGCCCGACCACCTCCTCGGCCCGCTGCTTCACGGTCGCAATGAGCTCGCCGGCCCAGGGACAGAACGGGGTGGTGAGCACCATCTTGATCTCTGAGGCCGCCCCCTCTGCGCCGATCTCGACGTGCTTGATCAGGTCGAGGTCGACGATGCTCATCCCGATCTCCGGGTCGTGGATCTCGTACAGGGCCTGCATCACCTCGTCGACCCTGGCGATGTTGCGGTCGATCGTCATGCGTCGAGTCTACCAGCGCGGCACTGGCCTCACAGCAGGCGCGCCGAAAACTTCGGGTGCGGGGGCAGGACCTCGGGTCGCACCCGACGGTAGCCCTCGTAGATCGGCACGCCGGCGCCCACGGCCTGGCGGATGGTGGCGATCTCCCCACTCGTGTCGGCCTGGCTCGCGTGGCAGGCCAGGGCGGCCGCCTTGCGCTCGGCGACAGGCCCGATGTCGACCCTGTGCGTCGCGCTCTGCTCCTCGGCGGACAGGTCGAAGCTGGTCGCGCCGGGGTGGAAGGCGGGCGCCACCACGTACACGGCGTTGGGGACCGCTCCGCCCACCGCCAGCCGCTCCACCGCCCAGCGGGCCGCGCTGCCGACCACGATGTGGTCCGCGTTGCCGGTGACGCCGTGGCTGCCGAAGGTGATCACCGCGCTCGGCCGCCGCGAGGCCAGCCAGGCGGCGATCTCCGCCACCAGCCCCTCGAACGGCTGCTCGGCCACGCCGCCGTCGGGATAGCCGTCCAGCAGGGTCACCTCGTCGATCCCGATCGCCTCGGCCGCGCAGCGCAGCTCGCCGAGGCGGCGCTCCCCCAGCGCGGGGTCCGAGCTGCCATCGGTGGTCCCGGCCTCGCCATGGGTGACCACCAGCAGGCGCACGGGGTGGCCTTCGTCGTGGGCGAGCGCCATCGCGCCGCCGCAGGCGAAGCTCTCGTCATCGGGATGGGCCAGGACGGCCGCCAGCCCGCCTTCCGCGGCGGGGACACCGGCACGGTCGCTCACGCTCGCTCCTCTCGATTCTCCGGCTGGTCGTCGCTCAGCCGCCGCCAGCCCTGGCGCTCGACGGCGGAGCGCATCGTGCGCAGCACCTCCAGCTTGCCGGACGCGATCTCGGCCACGAACCGCCGCTGAGCGGCCTCGTCGAGCGTGGCGCCGGGAGCGGCGCTGCCACGGCCGACGTTCAGCCAGGCCAGGTGGTAGCGGTCCATCCGACCCCAGACCCGCTCCAGCAGCCGATCGGTCTCGAGCAGCCAGCTCCGGAACGGATCCCACTCGGGGGTCGCGACGAGGCGCTCCCCCTCGGCGATGAGGGCGTCGGTCGCGGCCAGGAAGGCCGATCGCGACATGACGGCCCCGGCGCCGGGTCGCTGCGTCACGCCGGCGAGTATACGGCCTGCCGCGTTGCCCTTCGTACTATTGCCGGTCCCGGGCATCGACCCAACACTCGCCGCCTTGGACCGCCGCCCCGAGCCGATCGGTCGGCCCGTCGCCGCGCTCGTCGCCGGTGGCGCCCGCGCCGTCCAGGCCGCGATTCCGGTCGCGGCCGTGCTGCTGCTGCGCGACCTGCCGTTCCAGCCGGTGCCGCCGGCCGGCTGGCTGCTGGGCGCCGCGCTGGCACTCGCGGCGTCCGCCGCCTGTGCGACGGTGGCGCTGGCCACCCGCGCGCTCGCCCGCGGCGAGCCGATCACCGTGCTCGTCACGGCCGGAGTCGCCGCGTTGGCCGGTCCGGCCGTCTACCTCGCACTCGCCGGTCCGGCGGCGGCACGCACCTCCCTCGCCGTCGGAGCGGCGGCGGCCGGCGCGCTCGTGTTCGGCGCCGCGCTGCTTCCCCACCTGGTCTCGGGTGGCGTGCCGGCCCTCCGACTGCCACGCCTGCTGCTGGTCGTCGCCATCGCCCTGCCGGCCGAGGCGGCACTCGCCCTGGCGGCGGGGCTCGGCCCGCTGGAGGCTCCTGCCGTCGCATGGCTGTGGGGGGCGGCGGCCCTGGGGCTGGCGGCTGGCTCGCTTCTCCTGGGCGTCTCGTCGGATCCGCGCCGAGCGGTGCCGCCATCGGCGCTCGCGCTCCTGGCGGGTGCGGGAGCCGCCCAGGCGCTGGCCGGGCCGGGAGCCGTTGCCACCGTGGTGGCCGATGCGTCCGTCGCGCTGGCGCTCGCCGGCCTGGCGCTCGGGGCCGCCAGGACCCAAAGCGTCCCCGGCAGCCGGACGCAGCCGCTCCCGTGGCCGATGCGAGCCCTGCCGGACGGGGCGCTCGTGTTCGACCCGGCGCTGAGGCTGGTGGACTGGAACGCGGCTGCCGAGCGGGTGCTCGGGCCGCTCGAGCCGGGCGCGCTCCCCGAGCAGGTGTTCGGTCCGGCCCTCGCCCGACCCCGGCGGTTTTTGGAGCACCAGCCCGACGGCACGCGGCAGGCGAGCCTCGGTCCCCAGCCGGTGCGGCCCGGCGGCGGGCAGATCGAGGTGCTGCTGGTGGACGCAGGCAATACCGCTCAGGAGGGTGAGCCGGGGTCGCTGCTCGCGCTGGTCCGAGACCTCGCGCCGGACGCGCAGGAGGAGACGGTTCGCCTCACCCGCGAGCTGCGCGGCACCATCGAGGAGCTACTGGCGGCACGACATACGATCGACCTCCAGCGCGAGGAGCTGGAGCGGGCGGCACAGCTCGACCCGCTCACGCGCCTCGCCAGCCGCGCAGCCATCCTCTCGCGCCTGTCGAGCGAGGTGGCGGAGGCGCGGCGGTACAGCCATCCGGTCGCCGTGCTCCGGCTCGACCTCGACGGGTTCGGCGCCGTGAACCTCGCTCACGGACGCGAGGCCGCGGACCGTCTCCTGGCCGAGGTCGCGCTCCGCCTCCGTCTCCGGACCCGGGCGGCCGACGCCGTCGGTCGCACCGGCGGCGACGACTTCCTGATGGTCCTCCCCCACACCGACGAGGAGGGCGCGGCGCGCCTGGCGGAGGTCGTTCGACGGCGCCTGGCCGAGGCCGAGGTCGAGACGGCCGCCGGCAGCGTGCGCTGCACCACCTCCATCGGGATCGGCCTAATGCGACCGGGCGAGGAGCTCGACGTGGACGAGCTGCTGGCGCGAGCCGACGAGGCGCTCGACCTGGCGCGGACCGGGGGCGGCGACCGGGTGGAGATCGATCACCTCCACTCGCTGCGCCGCCTCGAGCAGCGGCGCGCGGGAGGGCGCGCGGGCGAGCTGGGGTCGGATCGCGCGCCGGGCGCGTGAGAGGCCCTCGGACCACAAGATACGGGGATCGGACTTATCCACAGCCCAACATGTTGTGGATATCTGCCACGCGGCCCGGGCCTCGGGTGCTAGACTCGCAGCCGCATCCGCACCCCGCCAGGAAGCGCCATGCCGACGGCCACCGCCCTCTCCGCCAAGCTGATCTTTCCGACCAGGGATATCGTGGAGGAGTTCTACCTTCCCCTGATCTACACCGCCTGCCGCACCTGCTACAGCGAGCAGCTGCCCGACCAGATCTGGGACAAGGCGGTCAGCCGGCAGGTGGCCGACGAGAAGCAGCAGAACCTGGTCCGCAAGGTGATGGAGTCGGGGCACGGCAGCACGATCGAGCACGTCAACTTCACCTTCGCCATCAGCGGTGTGACCCGGACCCTCTCGCACCAGCTGGTTCGCCACCGGGCGGGGACGGCTTTCGACCAGCAGTCGCAGCGCTACGTGAGCTTCAAGCGGCGCGACAACTACACGGTTCCCGACTCGATCACCAAGGGCGAGCTGCCGGACGACCTGGCCGGCCGCTTCCAGCAGGCGATCGACGACAACCTCGAGCTGTACGGCCAGCTGCTCCAGGCGGAGGTGCCGGCGGAGGACGCGCGGTTCATCTTCCCCAACGCCATGCAGACCAACCTGATCATGACCGTCAACCTGCGCCAGCTGATCCACATGTCCGGGCTGCGGCTCTGCACCATGGCGCAGTGGGAGATCCGGCAGCTCTTCAAGCAGATCCGCCACGAGATCTTCCGGGTCAGCCCGTTCTTCGGCAGCTTCCTGGCCCCCAAGTGCGTGCCGCTCGGGTACTGCGACGAGATGGGCAACCGCGACGAGCACTGCCGGATCCGACCGCACCGCGACACGGTGATGGCGGTCTGGGAGTCGTACCGGCGCGGCGAGCTGGAAGAGACGAACGGGCAGGTCGTGCCGGAGACGTCGCCGTTCCGTCCGCGTCCGCGCCGCGAGCCCCTCCCGCTCGGCGAGTCCCGCCAGGAGCCGATCTCCGTCGGCAGCGAGTCGGCCGGCGCCGCTGACCGCGTCTGACCGCCGACCGCGTCTGACCCGCCCGCAAGGCGACGCGCCGGACCTCGACCTCCGGCCCGTGTCGGGCGCTACAGTCGCGGGGTGAGCCTCAGCCGACCTGATCGGTGACCGTCCGCGGGCAACGGCCGGGCGACGTGCGCGTCCGGGTGACGCGGGCGGAGCCCGAGGAGTTCAAGGTCCGCGAGCGGCGGCGGCTCCGACGCCAGCCCTCGCCGGCCGTGGTGCTGCTGGTCGCCTTCGCCGGCCTGATCGGCGTCGGGACCATCCTGCTGTCGCTGCCGTTCGCCAACGTCAACGGCGAGCTGACGCCGTTCACCACCGCCCTCTTCACCGCTACCTCGGCGGCCTGCGTCACCGGGCTGGTGGTGGTGGACACCGGCACCTACTGGACGCCGTTCGGCCACGTGGTGATCATGCTGCTGATCCAGGCCGGCGGCTTCGGGATCATGGCCGGCTCCACGCTCTTCCTGTTCCTGGTGGTGGGCCGGCGCACCACCCTGCGCGACCGGCTGGTGGTGCAGGAGTCGCTGGGCGGGCTTCAGCTGGGCAGCGTGACCGGCATCGTGCGGCGGATCGCCATCTTCACCATCGGGGTTGAGCTGGTGGGGGCCGTCGTGCTGGCGGCGGCCTTCATGCTGGGCGGCGAGGCGGGCGGCGCCGGCAATCCGCTCGGGCTGTGGTGGGGCCTCTTCCACTCGGTCAGCGCCTTCAACAACGCGGGCTTCGACCTGACCGGCGGCTTTCGCAGCCTGACCCCCTTCGTGGACGACTGGGTGGTCCTGCTCACCGTCGCGGCGCTGGTGACGCTGGGTGGGCTCGGCTACGCCATCTGCGCCGATGCGATCGGCAAGCCGCGCCGGAGCCGGTGGGCGCTGGAGACAAGGATCGTGGTGCTCACCAGCGCGGCCCTGCTGGTCGGCGGCGCGGCGCTGATCGGCATCCTGGAGTGGGACAACCCCACCACCCTCGGCGCCCTCCCTCCCGAGCAGCGGGCGCTGAACGCGCTGTTCGAGTCGGTGACGCTGCGGACCGCCGGCTTCACCGCGCTCGACACCAGCGCGCTGGTCGAGCCGACCCTGTTCGTGGTGATGGCGCTGATGTTCATCGGCGGTGCGTCGGGCAGCACCGCCGGCGGGATCAAGGTCAACACGTTCAGCGTGCTGCTGATCGCGATCGTGTCGACCGCGCGAGGCCTGTCGTCGGCCATGGCACTCGGGCGACGGATCCAGCACATCGTCGTCTACCGGGCCCTGGCGGTGGCGCTGCTGTCAATCGCCTGGGTCTTCATCGTGGGGCTGGGCCTGGCGATCACGTCCGACGCGACGTTCGTGCAGACGCTGTTCGAGGCGGTGTCGGCGTTCGGCACGGTCGGCGCCAGCACCGGCATCACGCCGGACCTCAGCGAGCCGTCCCGCCTCATCACTGTGATCGCCATGTACGTCGGCCGGCTGGGGCCGCTCACGCTGGTGCTGGCGCTGGCGGCGCGTGCCCGTCGAGTGGCGTATCGTCCGGCGGTCGAGTCGATCCGCATCGGCTAGGGCGGCATCGGCTGGGCAGCATCGGCGGGAAGGAGTCGAGGAAGGCGATGGCGAAGCAGCAGGTGCTGGTGATCGGGCTCGGGCGGTTCGGCGGCGCGGCCGCCCGGGAGCTCGAGCGGCTGGGGCACGAGGTGCTGGCGATCGACGCCGACGAGCAGGCGGTGAACGAGATCGCCCGTCACGTGACCCACGCCCTCCAGGTCGACGCCAGCGACGAAGCCGCCCTGAGGGCCGCGGGAGCCGCCGAGTTCCAGGTCGCCATCGTGGCCATCAGCAGCGAGATGGAGGCCTCGATCTTCGCCACCATGGCCCTCAAGCTGCTCGGCGTGCAGCACGTGATCGCCAAGGCCGGCAGCTCGCTGCACGGCGAGATCCTGTCGCGGGTGGGCGCCGACCGGGTCGTCTTCCCCGAGAAGGAGACCGGCGAGCGGCTGGCCCATACCTTCGGCATGCCCAACGTGATCGACTACCTCGACGTGGCGCCCGCCTTCGGGATCGAGAAGATCAATCCGCCGCGCACGTTCCTCGGCAAGCCGCTCGGCGAGCTCGACCTGAAGGGCAAGTACGGCCTCACCCCCATCGCGCTGCGGCGCGGCGACAGCGTCTTCGTCAACCCATCCCGCGACGAGCGCATCGCGGAGGGTGACGAGCTGATCCTGATCGGGCGCGACGAGAAGCTCGAGCTGCTGCGCGGCTGAGAGGCGGCTACCAGTCCGGGCTGACCCCGTCGCCGCGGGTGAAGTCGCGCAGCTCCTGCTCGCAGCGCTCCACCAGGCGCCGCGCCTCGGCCAGCAGGAAGGCGCCCATCTTCGAGCTGTCGACGATCAGCAGGGTGCTGCCGCGCTCGTTGCGACCGAGGACGATCCGATCGTCGCCGTGAAAGCTGATCGCCCAGTTGGCCTGCAGCTGCACCAGCTCCGCCAGCAGCACCTTCTCACTGAAGTACCAGTCGAGGTAGTTGGCGTTCAGCGCGTCGACCAGGTCGCGCACCTGGTGCGTCACGTTGCGCTCGATCCGCGACGCGAAGTGCACGACG
>CAYXZN010000063.1:5083-10377 GCA_964469325.1 uncultured Steroidobacteraceae bacterium | reverse complement strand
AGTTCTTCGTGCATCCGCGCGACGAGGACGAGTGGTTCGCCCACTGGGTCGACGCCCGCCACCGATGGTGGACCGATGTGCTCGGCATCGGCGCCGAGCGGCTCCACCTGCGGCCGCACGAGGCCGATGAGCTCAGCCACTACTCGAAGCAGACGACCGACATCGAGTACGCCTTTCCGATGGGATGGTCCGAGCTGGAGGGGATCGCCGACCGCACCGACTACGACCTGAAGGCCCACGCCGCCGCCAGCGGGAAGCGGCTGGCGATCTTCGACGAGGCGACCGGTGAGCACCTCGTGCCGTACGTCATCGAGCCGGCGATGGGCGTCGACCGGGCGGTGCTGACGGTATTGATCGACGGCTACACCGAGGAACAGCTCGCCAAGGAGAAGCGCGTCGTCCTGCGGGTGAAGCCCGCCCTCGCGCCGGTCAAGGTCGCCGTGCTGCCGCTGCTGCGGAACCGTCCTGAGCTGGTCGAGATCGCGCGTAAGCTGACCGCGGACCTCAAGCCCAAGGTGGCGGCGATGTACGACGACACCGCCTCGATCGGCAAGCTGTACCGGCGCCAGGACGAGATCGGCACCCCGTTCTGCGTCACCGTCGACGTCGAGTCGCTGGACGATGGCCGGGCGACGATCCGCGAGCGAGACTCGATGACCCAGGAGCGTGTGGCGCTGGCGCAGATTCCCGAACGGGTCGAGGCGCTGGTGGGGGGTGCCACGGGCTGGGAAGGCGTGCCGCGACCGGAGACGGTGACGGGCTAGGCCCTGCGCATCGGCGTCGGCTGGTCGGGAGCGTGCAGGATCGGTAAGAGATGGCGGAGACGACGAGGGTCCGGGAGATCGAGCAGGCGCTCCAGCGGGGTGAGCACGAGGCGGTGCTCCGGCTCACCGACCGGCTGCTGGCGGAGCTGCCCGGCGACGACGCGGCGCACGAGTACCGTGCCCGCGCCCTGCTCGCGCTGGGGCGGCTCGACGAGGCGGAGCGCCACGCGAACGACGCCGTGCGGCTCGACCCCGACGAGATCCGTTACCGCGAGCTGCTGGCGGAGGTGCTGGCCGCGCGGGGCGCGCACCGCGACGCGGCGGCGGAGTTCGGCCGGCTCGCCCGCAACGACCCGCGGCAGGGCGCCTGGACGCTCGCCGAGGCGCAGGAGCGGCTCGGGGCGGGCGACGACGAGCGGGCGGTGGACGCGGCCCGGCGTGCGGTGCGGCTCGACCCCCGGGACGCGGGGGCGCAGCTGGCCCTGGCCCGCGGCCTCTCCCGGCGTGGTGACGTCCGCGGCGCGCTCCAGGCGGCGACCGCGGCCGCCGAGCTGCGGCCCGGGGACGTGGCGGCGCGCGAGGTGCTCGCCGACGCCCGCTGGCTGGCGGACCAGGACCCGGCCGCGTTCCGGGAGTACCGCGCCCTCGCCGTGGAGCTGGAGGCCGACGCCTCGAAGCGCGTCACCGAGAAGGCGCGCCGCCTCTACCTCCAGCACGCCGGACCGATCGGCTGGCTGCTGGGCACCGTGCCCGGGCTCTTCGGGTTCGCGTTCCGTCGCGGCTGGTTGAACGTGCGTTGAGCGATCCCCGGGCAGCTGTTCTCCTGGCGACCTGGGAGGCGCGGCTGCTGGCCCTGCCTCGGTTCACCTTCGACTGCGCGCTGCGAGCCGGCGAGCCGCTGAACCTGGAGCTCTTCGGCACGGCCAGTCTCAGTCGCAGTGGGCAGTTCGAGCTGGAGGCGACGCCGGAGAACGGCTTCCGCTCCGCCGGCGTCCGGCTCGAGTTCGGCCCGGCCGGTGGCCGCCTCCGCGTCGGAGAACGCGGGACGTCACTCGAGCCGATCGAACACCCCCAGTTCGTGGCCGCCTTCCTGCGTCTGGGGCTGGTCGCCACGCTGCTCGAGCTGCGCAGTCGGGGGCGCATCGGGCTGGTCGAGTGGGATCCGTTCCTGGTGCTCGAGCGAGACTCGAACCGTCCCGACCTCGACGACTGCGACGCGGCAGCGTTCTTCGTGAGGCTGGACCGGCGCGAGATCGGCCAGGCGACGCTCTGGACCGAACGCGAGTCAGGGTATCCGCGCGAGCGAGGTGGGAGCATCGGCCTCGCAAGCCGCGCCGGTCTGCCCATCGGCGTCACCGAGGTGTACCGTTCGTTCACGCCGGCGCCCGGGGGCTGAGCCGACCCCGGTGGGCCGCCGGGTACAATCAGGGGCCCGCAAGCCGACCACCATCGGCGCAGATCCGCGCCCGCCTGACGCCAAGGAGGACCTCCCGCTCGCATGGCACGCACCGCCGGCAGCCGCCGCACCACGACCCCCAGCAGCCGCAAGTCCGCCGCCAACGGCAAGCAGAAGCTGATCTACACGTTCAGCGAGGGGAACGCCCAGATGCGCTCCCTGCTGGGCGGCAAGGGCGCCGGACTGGCGGAGATGACCAACGCCGGGCTGCCGGTGCCGCCCGGCTTCACCATCACCACCGAGGCTTGCAACGCCTACTACGCCAACGGTCGTGAGCTGCCGCCGGGCCTGTGGGACGACGTGCTGGCGAGCATGCGCCGCCTGGAGGAGGAGACCGGCAAGGGGTTCGGAGACCCGAAGAACCCCCTCCTGGTGAGCGTCCGCTCGGGCGCCGCCTTCAGCATGCCGGGAATGATGGACACGGTCCTCAACCTGGGGCTGAACGAGCACACCGTGCAGGGGCTCATCGAGCTGACCGGCAACCAGCGGTTCGGCTACGACGCCCTGCGCCGCTTCGTGGCCATGTTCGGGCGGATCGTGCTCGGCATCGGTGCCGCGGAGTTCGACGAGCCGCTCGAGGAGCTCAAGGAGCAGCGAGGCGTCAAGCTCGACACGGACCTGACCGCCGAGGACCTGCGCCAGCTGGCGGAGCGCTACCGGGAGACGGTCCGTGAGAAGACCGGGGAGCCGTTCCCGTCGGACCCGTACCGGCAGCTGGAGCTGGCCATCCGGGCCGTCTTCGACAGCTGGTTCGGGAAGCGCGCCCACGACTACCGCGAGTTCCACAAGATCCCGCACGACCTCGGCACCGCGGTGAACGTGGTGACCATGGTGTTCGGGAACATGGGCGACGACTCGGGCACGGGGGTCGCCTTCACCCGCGACCCGAACACCGGCGAGAAGCTCCTGTACGGAGAGTTCCTGACCAACGCCCAGGGCGAGGACGTGGTGGCGGGCATCCGCACGCCGCTGAAGATCAGCGAGATGCAGCGGGTGATGCCCGACGTCTACGCCCAGTTCGAGGAGATCGCCCAGCGCCTGGAGCAGCACTACCGCGACATGCAGGACCTCGAGTTCACCATCGAGCGCGGCACGCTGTACATGCTCCAGACGCGCTCGGGGAAGCGGACCGCCCCGGCGGCCGTGAAGATCGCGGTCGACATGGTCGAGGAGGGGATCATCAGCCGTACCGAGGCGCTCGGGCGGGTGGAGCCCGAGCAGGTCGTCCAGCTGCTCCTGCCGCGCTTCGACGAGGCGGCCAAGGAGTCGGCCGGCGACCGCTTCCTGGCCAGGGGCCTCAACGCCTCACCCGGAGCGGCCACGGGCCGGGCGGTCTTCGACCCGGATCGGGCAGTCGAGATGAAGGAGGCCGGCGATCCGGTGATCCTGGTGCGGATCGAGACCAGCCCCGACGACGTGCACGGCATGCTCGCCGCGCGCGGGGTGCTGACCGCCCGCGGCGGCGCCACCTCGCACGCCGCCGTCGTGGCGCGATCCCTCGGCCTGCCGTGCGTGGCGGGCGCCGAGACGCTGCGCATCGACTACCGGGGGCGGAAGATGGCCGCCGGCTCGGTGACGGTCAACGAGGGGGACCGGATCAGCATCGACGGCACCACCGGCGAGATCTTCGCCGGTGAGCTGCCCACCATCGAGGCGCGCTTCGAGGACCAGCCGAACCTGACCACCCTGCTCGGCTGGGCCGACGAGGTGCGGCGCCTCCAGGTCTGGGCCAACGCCGACTACCCCAGGGATGCCGAGCGGGCGCGCACCTTTGGCGCCCAGGGGATCGGCCTGTGCCGGACCGAGCACATGTTCTTCGAGGAGGATCGGCTGCCGACCGTGCGGCGGATGATCCTGAACGCCAACACCGCGACAGCTGCCAAGGCCAAACGCGACTCCGGGGGCAGCCTGACCGATGCCGAGGCCGATGCCGTCGACGTCTTCGACACTGCCCTGGCCGAGCTGGAGTCCGCCCAGACCGATGACTTCGCCGGCCTCTTCCGGGCCATGGACGGGCTGCCCGTGGTCATCCGCCTGATCGACCCGCCGCTGCACGAGTTCCTGCCCTCGCACGACGAGCTGCTCGAGGAGGTGACGCGGCTGCGCACCGTGCTCGGCGACGCCTCCCGTGCCCACGGCGATGGCGCCGAGCGTGAGCCGGCGCTCCAGAAGGGGCTGACGCGGGTGTTCGGGGAGAAGGACGCCGCCCGGGCGATGAAGCTGTTCGAGCGCGCCGGCAAGGCGGTGCCGGTGCCCGGCGTGGGCGACCGGGCGAAGCTGGAGGCGCAGCTGGCCGAGAAGGAGGAGCTGCTCGAGGCGGTCGAGGCGATGCGTGAGCAGAACCCCATGCTGGGCCTCCGCGGCTGCCGGCTGGGGCTGATGATCCCCGACATCGTGAAGATGCAGACGCGCGCCATCCTGGGCGCGGCCACGAAGGTGGCGGCCGAGGGGGTCAAGCCGCTGCCGGAGATCATGATCCCACTGGTCGGCCACGTGAACGAGCTGGCCGAGACGCGCCGGACCCTCGAAGGCGAGGTCGAGGAGATCGTGAAGCGCTCCGGCCAGAAGGTGGAGTACAAGTTCGGCACCATGATCGAGGTGCCGCGCGCGGCGCTGACGGCGGGTGAGATCGCCCAGCACGCCGAGTTCTTCAGCTTCGGCACCAACGACCTGACCCAGATGACGTTCGGCTACTCCCGGGACGACGCGGAGGGGAAGTTCCTGCTCCAGTACGTGGACCGCAAGATCCTCCCCGAGAACCCGTTCCAGGTGCTCGACCGAGACGGGGTGGGCCAGCTGGTGAGGGCCGGCGTGGAGCAGGGCCGCAAGGCCCGCAAGAAGCTGAAGGTCGGGATCTGCGGCGAGCACGGCGGCGACCCGTCGAGCATCGCCTTCTGCCACGAGGTGGGTCTCGACTACGTCTCCTGCTCCCCCTTCCGGGTGCCGGTGGCGCGGCTCGCCGCGGCGCAGGCCGCGCTCGCCCAGTCCGAGGCGCGCGACCGCTAGCCCGCGGGGGCGGGACCGTACCGGCGCCACCGGTACACCGTCACCGGAGAGGCCGATCCGGCGCGCCC
>CAYXZN010000063.1:0-4983 GCA_964469325.1 uncultured Steroidobacteraceae bacterium | reverse complement strand
TACCGGCGCCACCGGTACACCGTCACCGGAGAGGCCGATCCGGCGCGCCCTCACCGCTGCGAGCGGTATATCCGTGCCAGGAGAGCCCTTCGGGCGGGCATGTACCGCTGGTAGCGGTACGGGCAGGTGGCTCGCAGGCCCCCTTACTCGGACGCGCTGGGAGATTCGCTGGGGGATTCGCCCGTCGGCGTCGGGTCGGGAGTCGGGGTGGGCGTCGGGGTCGGATCGGGCGTGGGGCTCGCGGTCGGCTCCGGCGTCGGCTCCGAGCTGGCCGTGGCGGACGCCGACGGGGACGCGGACGGGGTCGGCGACGGGGTGCCCGGCGGCGCGGCGGTGGCGGTGGGTACCGGCGTCGAGGTGGGCACCGCGGTCGCAGGGCGCGTCGTGGCGGGCTGCTGGCCTCCGCCGAGTCCCGGCGCCGCGGTCGGGGCCGGAGACGCCGCCTGGCTCGGTGACGGCGTGCCCGCCGCGCTGGGCGAGGCGGATGGGGCCAGCGACTGGGGTGCTTCACTCGGCGACGCGGTGGCGACGGCCGCCCCGGTTCCGCCACCCGAGCCCCCGAGCACCGCGCCCGGCTCCGCCGGAACCCCGCCGTCCAGGCCGCTGCCCCCGCCGCCGGTGCCGCCGAGCAGCGCGACGGCTCCGCTGGTCACCACGGTGGCGATCGTGACCGTTCCCACCACCGCGGTAGCGAGCCGCGCGGCGGGGATCCCCGGGCGTCTCCTCCGCTCCGCAACCGACGGTGGCAGCGGGGCGGACGACAGATCCACGTTCTCGAGGGCGTCGAAGGCGCTGGCGACGGCGAGGCACTCCGGACAGGCGGAGGCGTGGACGGCCACGTCGCGGGGCAACCGCCCCTCACCGCCTGAGCCGACCCACTCGCCGAAGCGCGCGTGCAGGTCCATCAGCGGCCCTCGGCTCCGCCGGGGCCCATCGTGTCAAGCGCCACGTTCCGCAGCAGCTCAGTCAGCGGCCCGCGGCGGGGCACCGCCGGCTGGCGCACCGCGGCCTCCGCGTACCGCCGGCGGGCGCGCCGGATTCGGCGCCGAGCGGCGGGGATGTCGACTCCCAGGGCGTCCGCCACGTCCGCCTCGGCGAGCCGCTCCACGTTGGCGAGGGCGAGGGCGGCGCGGTCGACCACGTGCAGCGAGGCCAGCGCCTGGGCCGGCCCGGTCTCGACCCCGACCTGCCGGAGCGCGTGGAGCCGGTCCGCGCCGAGGGGAAGCAGGCTGGCGCGTGAAGCCGCCAGGTGACGGCCGCGAGCGCCGCCCAGCACCCGCCTGCGCAGCCAGGCGGCGGCTCGCTCCGGGTGCGCCAGAGAGTCCACACGTCGGCACCCCTGCGCCAGCGCATCAGCCGCGAGGCGGGCCGCGGACGGCCGGTCCCCGAGCGTGACGAGCAGGGCGAACCCGTGCAGGTGGCGGCCGTGGAGCTCCCGGAACGAGGCGCGCAGCAGCGCCGGATCGGCTCCGCGGGTCGCGATCCGCGCGTCCGGGTGCTCGGAAAGGCGGGTCGCACTGGCGGCGGGCAGCGAGGTCGTCGAGCGTCCCTCCGGTGCGGATCGGTTGGGTCCGGTGGAGTCTAGTGGAGACGTTCAAGCCTGCACAGGGGGAAGCCAGCCCCGGCGCGGGCGTTGAGGCGCTGGATCGCTCCTTGACAAAGTGCTAAAATTGGCTCCGCGGTATTGACAAGCCTCTTGACACCGTCCGAGCAGGTCGATTCCCCTCGCATGTCCACCGGTCCCGCCGCCGAAATCAAATCCCGCCTGAGCGTGGTCGAGATCGTCGGCGAGACGGTGGCGCTCAAGCGCGCCGGGACCGCCTACAAGGGTCTGTGTCCCTTCCACGCCGAGAAGACGCCGTCGTTCGTGGTGAGCCCCGATCGAGAGACGTGGCACTGCTTCGGCTGCGGCGAGGGCGGAGACATCTTCACCTTCCTCATGCGCCGCGACGGGCTCGACTTCCGCGAGGCGCTCGGCCGCCTGGCCGAACGCGCCGGGGTCGAGCTGTCGGAGCGGACCGCCAGGGAGGATCGGCTGCGCCGTCGGCTCAGGGAGGCGCTGGAGGCGGCGAACGCGTGGTACCGGGAGGTGCTGCTCCAGTGGCCGGGAGCGGAACCGGCCCGGGCCTACCTCGCGGAGCGGGGCCTCTCGGAGGCCACGCTGGACCGGTTCGGCATCGGCTACGCGCCTGCCACCTGGGACGCGCTCACCAAGCGGCTGCGGGCGAGGGGCTTCAGCGAGGACGAGCTGGTCTCGGCGGGGCTGGCCAGCCGGACGCGGCACGGCGGAGTGGTGGACCGCTTCCGGGGCCGGGTGATGATCCCGATCCGCGACCCCTCCGGAAGAGCGGTCGGCCTGGGCGGGCGGATCCTGCCCGGTCGCGAGGGGCCGAAGTACCTGAACTCTCCCGCCACGCCGCTCTTCGACAAGAGCCGAACCCTGTTCGCGATCGACCTGGCCAAAGGAGCGATCCGTCGGGAGAAGCTGACCGTCATCGTGGAGGGCTACACGGACGTCATGGCCGCCCACCAGGCCGGATTCGGGAACGTGGTGGCCTCGCTGGGCACGGCGCTCACCCGGGGCCAGATCGAGCTGGCGACACGCTACGCGGACGGCGTGGCGCTGGCCTACGACGTCGACCTGGCGGGGGAGGCGGCGACCCAGCGGGGCCTGCTGGAGGAGCTGGGGCCGGACCAGAACGTCGGCAAGGTGCGCGTGGTGCGGATCCCGGCCGGCAAGGACCCCGATGAGCTGATCCGGAGCGATCCGGAGTCCTGGCGGCGGGCCGTGGACGACGCCAAGCCGGTGCTCGAGTACTTCATCGATCGGGTCGCCGCGGAGGTCGACCCACGGACACCGGCAGGTCGCAGCGAGCTGAGCGACCGGATCCTGGAGCAGTTGGTCCGGGTGGCGAGCCCCATCCAGCGTGACTCGTACATCCCGATCCTGGCCAGCCGGACGGGGATCGACGAGCGCGCGCTGCGCGAGTCGCTCCAGCGGCGGCTCACCCTGGGCGTACCCCGGCGTCCGGGCGCGGTCGCGCCCAGCGAACAGCGGGTGGAGCCGGAGCTCAGCCCGCTCGAGGAACAGCTGGTGGAGCTTTTGCTCCGTCACCCCCGGCTGGCCGGCGCGTCGGAGATGTCCGCCCCGCTGCCGCTGAGCGACTCGGCGGCGTCCGGCGTAATCGAGGCGGTGCGTGACTGGACGGTCGCCGGGGAGCGACCCACCGCCGAGGAGCTGGGGACGCTGGTCGAGGCGCTCGATCCGTTGAGCCGAAGGCTGGCGAAAGCGGCAATCGAGCGTAGCGCCAGCGAGCCGCAGCTGACCGCGGAGCAGGCGGCGACGGCGCTGCGGGTCTGCATCCTGCGGCTGAAGGTGAGGCGGATCGAAGAGCAGATCGCGGATGCCGGCCTGGTGCTCCAGGAGGCGAACCGCACGGGAGAACGATCGGAGATCGAGGCGATCACGGCGCACATCACGCGTCTCGGGCGTGAACGCGCCGAGGTGACCAGGGCTATGCATGAGCCGGCAGAGCTTGCCGGCACGAGGAGGTAATTTCGGCTTGGCGACCACCACCAAGAAGGCGACACAGACCGAGAAGCGCGAGCGCGGCAAGGGCGCACCGGCGAAGCGGACCGGGAGCGGCACCAAGGCGGCGACGACCGACGCCAAGAAGGCGACCGGTGGGCCGAAGAAGGCAACCGGTGGGCCGAAGAAGGCAACCAGCGGCGGGACCAGGGCAGCGACGAGCGACGCCAGGAAGGCGAGCGACGCCAGGAAGGCGAGCGACGCCAGGAAGGCGACCGACGCCAAGAAGCCGGGCGGCGGGACCAGGGCAGCGACCACCGCGGCCAGGAAGGCGCCTCGCGGAGCGGAGAAGACCCCCACCGAGCAGAGGGCGGTCGATCGGCTGATCCGGCAGGGCAAGGAAGAGGGGTTCATCACCCACGACCAGATCCTGGCGGCGGTGCCGCAGCCCGAGCAGCACCTGGGCGCGGTCGAGGAGCTGTACGCCGCAGCCGAGGAGGCCGGCGTGGAGGTGCTCGACGCCGAGAATCGGCCCACCTTCGCCGTGGAGGAGGGCGACGACGAGGCAGACGAGGAGACCAAGGGCGAGGCGGAGCCGGCCGAGGAGGACCTCGAGGCGCTCGCTGCCGACCTGATCGGGATCGACGACCCGGTCCGGATGTACCTCAAGGAGATCGGGAAGGTCGCCCTGCTGACGGCCGAGGAGGAGGTGGTGCTCGCCAAGGCGATCGAGCTGGGTGAGCACATCGTCGAGGAACCGGCACGCGCGCTGGTGAACCTCTACACCTGGGTCACGCTCGGCACCGAGCCCAAGGCGCGCTCGATGGCCGCCATGCGCGCCTTCGACCTGCCGCCGGAGTCGCCGCGCGTGACGCGCGATGCAGTCGACTGGGCGGTCAAGCGCAATTACCCGATCGAGCCGCCGGGCATCCGGCTCACCAAGGCCCGCAAGGACCCGAACCTTGACGAGGAGGCCCGGACGCGGCTGATCGAGGCGGAGTCGATCCTCAAGCTCTTCAACGAGGATCCGGGTGAGGGGCTGAAGCAGGCGATCCTGTTCGGCCACACCTACCAGTACAAGGCGATCGACCACGCCGGCGCCGACCAGCTGTACGACCTCGCCAGCTGGGCGCGCGAGACGGCGCAGGAGATCGTCGACGACTACATCACCGACGGCAACGACGCGCTCTACCTCCGCGAGCTGGGATACGACCCCACCATCCCGCCCGAGGTGCCGCTCGAGCGGCGAACCGGGCGGCTGGTGGAGCAGAGCGTCGACGCGCGCAAGCGCCTGACCGAGGCCAACCTGCGGCTGGTGGTGAGCATCGCCAAGAAGTACATCGGGCGCGGCATGAGCTTCCTGGACCTGATCCAGGAGGGGAACATCGGCCTGATCCGAGCGGTCGAGAAGTTCGACTACGAGAAGGGCTTCAAGTTCAGCACCTACGCCACGT
>CAYXZN010000062.1:0-10417 GCA_964469325.1 uncultured Steroidobacteraceae bacterium | reverse complement strand
CAGGTTGAACAACACCAGGTTCGCCAGAGTGTCACGTCGAGGTGATCGCCGAGTCGGCCGGCCTCAACGTCTAGCTGTTGTTGGGTCTAGAGGTTGGTGTGCTGGAAGTGGCTGTGCGGAGATCGGCACAGAGCGCCTCGAGGCGGTCCTCCTCGGTGGACCGGCGTGGGTCAGCACGCAAGCGCGCGGCCAGTTGAGCGTCCCAGGGCGTGTCGGGAACGCGCTGGGGTGCGAACGGTGAGCCAGACCGCTGTGCCCCGTCGAGATCCTTGGCGGTGAGCCGCCACGGCTCGGCCAGTCCGCCGAACCGCCGAAGCAGGCCCGCCACGGCCGAGAGTGGTGTGGGCTCCATGTCAGCGCTGATCGCGAGTCGCCACCCAGCGTCGACGAGTTGCCTGCACAGCTCCAGCACCGCCGAGTTCGGCACTCCGCCGTGGCATACGAGAGGCACCGGCAACTCCTCGACGGCGGCGAGCTCCATGAGCGCGGTGCCCTCGACCAGGTGGACGCGGTCCTCGCCGGTCGGCCCGTCCCACGCGCCGGAGGTACGCAGCAACGCCCGCAGCGTCAGCCACGCCGGCTCGGCGTCACTGCTCGCCGCGAGGCTCTGCGCCGCGGCCCCCGTCGCGTGACGCCTCGCGGGAAGCCACCAGGTGAGCACGTTGCACGACAGCGCGTCGGCCGCCACCCCGACCGCATCCCAGGCGGCACGCCAGCCCTCGGCGTCACCGGCGTCGCCCACCTCGTCGCGTCGACCGAGGTCCACGGCAAGCACGGCCGCCAGCTCGGCGGCCTTTCGGCCCGTCCAGCGGTCACGGTCGAGGCCGTGGGTGTCGCCGGTTACCTCCCGACCGAGGACGCTCAGGGGGGTCTGCTGCGCCGGCAGAGCCGTCAGGAGCCGTTCGAAGCGCGCCAGCTCGAGCTCGTCGGCTCCCGATGGCAGGGTGAGGTCGTCGAGCCACCTCGCCGTCCGCTCCCAGCCGCGGGCCGCGACCTGCTCGACGAGGCGGTCGGCTGCCGTCGACAGTCGCTGGCGTTGTCGGTCGCGTTCGCCGGCCACCTGGGCGGCGGCCTGGGCCAGACGGGGCGTCTGCTCCCAGCGGTGCCACGGCAGGAGCGTCCCGTCATCGGCCACCTCCGCGACCAGCCGCACCAGGTCGTGTCGCGCCAGGTCGCACGCCACCTCGTCGGCGGCTCCGCCGAGGGCCGCCTCCACCGGCTTCCGCGACCGGCGGCCGGCATCGAGGACGAGCGTGCGTATCCGAGCAAGGTCATGCCCGCGGTGATCGGCGACTGCGACCAGCAGCCGTTCGACATCCTTCCGTGGGGGTTCCGCGGCCACCAGGACGACGCCGTGCCGCAGCCGCAGACGGCCCCGACGGTCTCGGCGCACCGCCCCCTCCTCGCGGCTCTCCACGCGTGCGCGGGCGACCAGCCCGTCGGGCACGCCCGGCAGGGCCACGGGCTCGCCGACGACGATCACGCTCCCCCCTCGGGGTGCTCATCCCCTTCGACCGCCTCGGGATCATCGGTCGCGGGAGCCTGTCCGTCGAGCAGGTCCTCGGGGACGTGGTCGGGGACCTCCCAGACCGTGGCTTGTTGGGCGTTGCGCTGGGGCCGGTAGGCCGCGGCGTCGTCGAAGGCGGGCAGCAGCTCGTCGGGCCAGCCCTCCTCCAGCAGCTCGGCCACGGGTCGCAGTCCTCCGTCGGGGCCGGCCGCGAGCATGCTGGTCGGGTCGTTGAGCTCCGTGCCGCTGCCCCGATAGCGGAACACGAGGACCTCGTCGACGTGCCGGAAGGCGTCCGACTGCAGGTCGTCCTGCACGGTGGCCAGCACGGTCACGCCGTCGCGACGGGCGACCGTCGCCAGCCCGCGCAGCACCCACTCCCGGTGGCGGTCGCCGAGGTTGGCGCCCAGCTCGTCGAGGACCAGCACCCGACCGGCGGGGTCGTCGTCGGCGCGCAGCGCCGCGAGCAGCAGTTGGACCGCCTTGAGCTTGAGCTGCGCCAGGTTCGCCGGCTTGCGGTAGTCGACGAGGCTGCCGCCGGCCTTGCGGGACCACCTGGGCGCCACCTCGAAGCGCAGGGTGCGCTCGTGCTCGCCCTCGCCGGGGATGACCGGCGTGACCCGCAGCTCGGCGGCGGCGCCGTCGTCGGCGGCGACCTGGGCGGCGAACGCCCGGCCGAGCGCGTCGAGGCGGGTACGGACCATGTCCTCGAGGCTGGACTGCAGGTGCTGGGCGTTGGCCAGCTGCGAGGCGTGCTCCTCCGCGGCCGCCTCCACGTCGCGCTCGCGGTCCGCCAGACGGCGCTGGATCTGGTCGCGTCGCAGCTCGTCCTGCTCGACCATGGGGCCGTAGACGTCGCGCAGGTCCGCGACCAGGGCGTCGAAGGCCTCCACGCGAGCGGCATTGGCGCGCTCCAGGGCTTCGGCGCGCTCGCGTACGCGGCGGCGGATGACCTCGGGTACGTCGGTGCCGGCGTGCACGGCCACGGTGCCGTCCGCGGCGGTGGAGGTGCGCACGCCCAGCCGCTCCAGCGCCTCGCCGAGGTGCTCCTGGTAGCGGCGCCGCAGCGTCTCGACCCGGCGTCCGACGGCGCCGTGCCGCTGGAGGACCCGCTCGGCGGCAGCGTGCAGGGCGTCGGCCACGTCGGCATCGAGTTCTAGGGCGGCCAGGGCGTCCCAGTCGAGGGCCTCGGACGCCAGCGCCTCGTCGGTGGCCTGCAGCCGGCCGACCCACCACGGCAGGCGCTGGTCGGCCGCCTCGTCGGCCAGGTCGCGCAAGGGCTGCTCGACCTGGGTCTCCCACTGGGTCTCCAGCGCCCGCAGCTCCGCGGCGGCGGCCCGGCGCTGCTGCTGCAGGAGGCGGAGCTTGTCGGTCAGGTCGTCGCGTTCCGCCTTGGCGGCCGCGAGCCGCTCCTCGAGCGGTCCGAGCTTTGTCGCGAGCTCCTGCTGTTTCTCCAGCGCGCGCCGGCGCTGCTCCCGCAGCTCCTCGCGACGCTCGTGGGCCACGGCGGCGGCGCGCTCCTCGGCCAGCGCGTCGCGCGCCGCGGTGCGCTGGCCCACCTCTTGCTCCCAGCCTGCTGCCTCGGCGAGGGCGGCCTCCAGCGCCGCCTCGGTGGCGCGGCGGCGGGCCTCGTGGCCGGTTTGCGGCGTCTGATAGCCACCCACGACCGCGACGTCGCCGAGCACGCGGGCGGCCGTCGCGCTGAAGCGCGGTTCGCCTGCGCCGTCGGCGAGCCGGCGCAGCCAGCGGCGCACGGGAGCGGGCGCTTCGGCGATGCCCGCCGGCAGCGGTCCGCCGTCGGTGTCGCCGTGCACCAGCACCGTGCCGGGCTGGTCGGAAAGCGCGTCCACCGCGGCGTCGAGATCGCCGTCGGCGACCACCAGGGCCTCGCGCCAGGGTGCGAGGGCGGCGTCCCACCAGCCGCGGCCCGCGTCGGTGGGCTCGACCACGTCGCCCAGCACCTGCGCGGCCACGCCGCGCGTCTGCAGCGCCGCCACGTACGGGGCGGCGTCGCCAGCCTCGACGCGGCGCAGCTCCTGCTCGGCCTCCTTGACCCGCGCGGCCGTGTGGCGGTGCTCGACCCGAGCTTCGGCGAGGAGCGTGTCGGCGTCGTTCTGGTCGGTGGCCACCGTGGTCGCCGGGCGACCTTGGTGCTCGTCGGCGCGTCGCAGCTCGTCGGCGCCGAGGTCCTCGTTGAGCTGTTCGACGCGGGCGGTGAGCTGACCGTGCTGTTCGCGCTGTGGTGCGACCTCGGCCTCCACGTCGGCGGCCGCCTGCTTCGCCTGCTCGGCACGGTCGCGCAGTTGCCTCTCGTCGCGCAGCTCCTCGATGGCGGCGTGGGCCTCCTGGAGTTCCTCTGCCAGCCGGGTGGTCGCCGCCGAGGTGCGTAGCCGCTCGGCCTTCGCGGTCAGCTGCCGGCGGGCCTCGAGGAGCCCCAGGGTCTGAGCGGCCAGGTAGGCGTCGCGCAACGCGGCCGCCTCGCCTACGGCGGCCAGCGCCTCGACGCGGGCAGCGATCTGCTCGAGCTGCGCACGGACCCGCTCGCGCTCCTCGGCCAGGCGTCGCTGCGCGCCGGCGAGCTGCTCGGCCGCCTCGGCGGCGGCGCGGCGCCCGTCGCGCTCGGCGCGCAGTCGGGGCCGCAGGCCTGCGAGGTCGACCAGTTCGTCGCCGATCTCCTCGGGGGTGAGGTCGCTCAGCGGGGAGGTGAGCAGGCTGGCGCGTCGGGCCGGCTTGCCGCCGCGGTCTGAGACGTAGCCGGTCGAGCGCGGGATGTCACCGAGCACCTCGCCGAGGTACTGCTTGGGGCCGAGGGTCGATTGGCCGGGCATGTCGCGCCACAGGCGGTCGGCGTCGGCGATCCGCCCGGCATGGGTGTCGCCGCGGGCGACGAGCACGCCGGGCGCCAGTCGGAACTGCAGGAACGGGGCGCTGCGGTTGATCCGCAGCCACACGGTGACGTGACCGCCCTCGCCCAGCCCCAGCGTGGCCGCGTCGGGCCCGAACACGCCGACGACGTAGCCGTGCTCGGCCCGCGAGGCGCCGTCGCCGTCGGGCGGGTCGAACAGCAGGCGTGCGGCGTGCTGGCCGGCGGTGCCGGAGGCGACGTCCCAGCCGTGGTCGCCGGTCAGCAGGGTCGTGGCCGCCAGCCAGGTGGTCTTGGAGGTCTCGTTGGAGTCGGTGGGGCCCAGGCCGGTGACGGCCACCAGCGCGCCGCTGCGTATCCACACCGGGTGGGTCTGCAGCCGCCCGACGTCGACGCATTGCACGAGCTGCAGTGTGCGGTGCCCGAGCCGTCCACGGGCGGGGGCGGTTGTGGTGCTCACGGCTCGCTCCTGTCGTCGGTCGTGTCGGTGCCGCGCTGGCGGGCCAGCAGGCGTGTGATGACGGGGTCGTCGGGCGCTGCCAGGGCGAGCAGCTCGCGTTCGATACGGGCGCGACGCTCGGGTGTCAGCCGGTCCAGCGCCGGGCCAGCGGTCACCCCCCGGCCGCGACCGTGGCGTAGGAGCCCGAGGTCGTGCAGGGCGGCCAGGCCGTCGCGGATCGCGAGGTCGGTCAGGCCCCGGCTGCGCTGCAGGACGTCCACGGTCACGCGCGGGCCGGCCGACCACGGCTCGGGCCGCTCCCCGCGGGCGGTGGGTGCGGCGACGGTGTGCAGCAGGACCAGGGTGAGCACCGCCCGGAGTTCGGCGGGCAGCACTCCGAGGCCGGCTGTCGCCAGCCGGTCGGCGACGTCGTCGGCGTAGCCGCTGGTCCACCCGGCGGGCTGGCCGGGGTCGCCGACCGCGATGAGTGTGCGGCCGCGCTGGTCGAGGCACGCCTCCACCGCGGCCCGGAAGGCAGGGTCGGGGGGCAGCGCGTCGGGTGAGAGCGGCTCGGCGGCCTGCTCGAGATGGCCGACGGTGGCCAGCACCCGCCGGCGATCGAGCTCGCCCAGCCGCGTGAACGCGTCGCTCACGGTGCGCCCCCGTTCAGCACGCCTGCGGCGCGCAGTAGCGCGTCGACCTCCTCGAGCAGTGCCTCCGGCCAGCCGGAGACGGCGGGCCCGAGCCGCACGGGGGCGGTCTCGGCTACTGCGTCGTCCTCCAGCTCCACGAGCCCGAAGCGCTCGAGGTGGCGCAGGCCGCCCTTGGTGTGGCGCACCCGGGCGTCGTCCGTGACGCCGGCGGCGGCGATGACCTCGGCGACGGTGGCGGTGCGCCCGGGCCAGCAGGCCGGCCGTTCGCCCCGCTCGGTGCAGGCGATCAGGACGGCCACCAGGGTGCGGCGCAGCGTCGTCGCGGCGGCCAACAGCGGCGGGGGTACGGCGTCGGCGGGCACCCGCAGGTCGTCGGCGGGGGAGAGGACCACGGTCGCCTGCCCGTCGCGGCGGGCGACGTCCGCGCGCAGGCCGAGCTCGGCGAGACCGGCCAGCCGATCGGCGGCGCGTGGTGGCAGCGAAACGCCGGCGCGGGCTGCCGCGGCCAGCAGTCGCACCTCCCCGCGGTCGGTGGTATCGCGCAGAAGCTCGTGCGTGGGGCTCATGGTCCGTCTCCCGGCTCGTCCATGCTCGCCGCGGCCTCGTGCTGCCCGGCGGCCCGGTCGTCGAGCCGCCGCAGGCGCACCGGGAAACGCACCGCCACCTCCGCCTCCGGGTCGACGCGGTGGCGTTGGCCGAGGTCGACCGTCAGCGGCAGCCGCTCGTCCCGGGCGAGGGCCAGGGCGTCGGCGAGCCGCACGGCGGCGCCGGGCCAGCCGTGGGCCGCGAGGTCGAGTTCGCGGTCGCCAGCGTCGTCGAGCTCGCGCTCGGCCCAGGTTCGGCGACGCTCGGCCTGGCGCTCGGCGGTGGTGGCCCGGCGGGCGAGCTCCGCCGCCGCGTCGTCGGGCGCGGCCTCGGGCGGGTCCGGGGCTGCCCTGCGCCGGGGGGCGGCGCCCAGCTCGTCTAGGCCGGCTTGGACGGTGGCACGGTCGACGTGGAGCTGCGGAGCGTCCACGACCACGTCGGCCAGCGGCGCCGCGAGTTGGTCACCGGTGGCGGTCAAGGCGGCGTCGAGGAAGGCGGACTCGTCCAGCAGCGCCAGCATCCCGCCGCCCGCGAGGTTCGGGGCCTCGGCCACCAGCCGGTCCACGAGCTGGTCCAGGGCCCGGTTGAAGCGCTCACCTGCGTCCCACGTCGCCAGGGCCGGGGCGATCAGCTCCGGGAAGCGCTCGCGCACGGTCGTGGCGATCCGGGCCACCCGCTCGAGGGTGTTGCCGGCCTCCGGGCCCGGCCGGTCGCGGATCAGCTCCTCGGTACTGGCCTGTACCAGAAGCCGCTCGAGATCGCCGGCGAACACGGTGAGTGTCCGTGCCAGCGTGACGCAGACGTCGCGGGCATCGTCGGGAGTGAGCCGCTCGTCGTCCAGCCGGTCGGCGGCCAGGACCAGCAGCTCGTGCAGGCGTGCGAGCCCGCCGCGGTCGGCCAGCGTGAGCAGCAGCTCCTGGCCGACGAGCGCCACGGGGTCGAGTACGTAGCGCGACTGGTGCGCCTTCGCGCGAACCGGCTTGAGTGCCCCGTGCGCGACGAGGGTGTCGAAACGCTGCTCGAAGCGCGGCTGCCCAGGAGCGACTCCGACCCGCTCGGCGACCTCTGAACGGGTCAGCCAGCGATCCTCCCCGGCGAGAGCGTCGACGATCCGGTCGAACAGCTCGAGGTCATACGGGTCGTCGGTGAGTGCGGTGGCGTGACGGGCCACGGGCGCCGCAAGGACGTGGACGGCCTGCAGCTGGAACGGGACGTCGGTGATGGGATCCTGTCGCTCGTCGGCAGCACCAGCGTCGTCCTTGAAGAGGTTGTCCGGTGCCATGTGCCCCCCCGGCGGGTGCAGCGGTCACGAAGGCAGATCCTCGCACACGCCTGCGACATCCTTTCGGCCAGATGTCGGCCGGTGACCGAACCGCTCTCCCACTCCGCACTGAAGCGGCCCTGACCGAAACCGCACCTTGTCACGGTTGCCGGGGCTTCCCGCACCGTTCGAACGTCGGGAGCTGCGGCCTCGGGAAGCGAACGGAACCCGATGCAAGGAAGGCCCGAAGTGACGATGGCGTCCTGCACGCCGCACGACGTCGGCAGCTTCGCCTGCCCAGCCGGAGAGTGGCCTGGGAGCGATGAAGGCCGAACCGGGACGGCGCATCGCCGGCTGGCTCGCGTCCGGGACGAGACCGACCGTCGCCGGCATCGACCACAACGGCCCGACGTACGAACACGCCGACGGATCCGTGCAACTGTGGCCACACGATGCACCCGAGCTCCTCGGCCCGACCCGGCCCACCGGCGCCGTGACGCGCTGGTCGTGCTGTACGACCGTGAACCCCATCGGCGGGAGCGGGCAGGTGTTCAGCCGCCGGGCCGGCGGCTCCCGGTCGCCGGCGTCCCCGGGCGTCCCGCGCTTCCTGCGAACGGCGCCACGACACCCGTCGGTGGATGCCAGGCGAGATCGGCAGGCGTAACATTCGGTTGTCATGGTCAGCGATCGGCGCGCGGCGACACGCGCGGACTTGAGGGCGGACGGCCGTCTGGTGGCGGCCACTGCCATCCTGACCGTGCTGGCCCTGCTGGCAGGGCTGGCTCTCCGACAGGTGATGCTCGCGCCCCCAGCTGGTGCGTTGTGCGTTCTGGTGGCACGGCCGGGGTGGATCAGCCTGCTCGGGTTCCCGGCGGGCTGGGTGCTGGTGCCGATGACCGGGGCGCTGCTGGCCGCACTCGTGGGGTCCTGGGTCGCTCGTCGCCACTACCAAGCTGAGCGATCGAGACGTCGGTGGTGGGCCTTCTCGACGATGGCGTTCGTCGTGTTGTACGTCCCGTTCGGCCCGCTCGTCTTCGGACTCCTCCCCCCAGAGTGCTTCATTCCCTGACTACAGCTCGCGGTTCAGCCGCTCGGACCACGTCCACGTCTCCGAGCACGTCGCCGCCGGCCACGTGCGCTACCTCTACGACGGCTTCGTCGCAGCTGGCAGCGACCATGACCTCATCGCTGCCCGGGCCACCTGACGGCCTGATCTGGGCCCGACCAGGCGGGTCGGAGGTCACTGGCCCGGGCTACGGTGGCCCGGACCGTACGAGACGAGGAGCCTCCATGGACCGCCCCACCCCGGGCCGTTCGGGAAACCTCCCCGGGAACGAAGGGCGGAGTCCCCTCTCCAGCTCTCACCCCGGGTGCTGTTGGACTCGCTTCGAGCAGCGCCCGCTCCGCCGCGGAGGGTCGTGACGTGCGCCGCCGGTTCCGCCAGGTCGACGTGTTCTCGTCCGAGGCCTACTCGGGCAACCCGCTGGCGGTCGTGCTCGACGCCGACGGTCTGTCCGCCGACGAGATGCAGCGCTTCGCGCGGTGGACCAACCTGTCCGAGACGACGTTCGTGGTTCCCCCGACCCGGCCGGAGGCCGACTACGGCGTCCGCATCTTCACCCTCGCCAGGGAGCTCCCGTTCGCCGGCCACCCCACGCTCGGCACCTGCCATGCGTGGCTCGCGACCGGCGGCGTTTCGAGCCGGGACGACATCGTCATCCAGGAGTGCGGCGCCGGCCTGGTGCCGATCCGCCGCACCGACCACGGGCTCGCGTTCGCGGCACCGGAGCTGATCCGCGGGGGCGAGGTCGACGGGGGTCTCGTCGAGGAGCTCGCGTCGGTGCTCGGCATCGCGCCCACCGAGATCGTCGACACGGCATGGGTCGACAACGGGCCCGGCTGGGTCGGTGTGCTGCTCGCCCACGCGCAGCGGGTGCTCGACGTGGAGCCCGACTTCGCCCGCTGGTCCGGCGAGGGCAGCCTGGACATCGGGCTGGTCGGCCCCTACCCGGCGGGCTCGGACTGCGCGTTCGAGGTCCGGGCGCTGTTCACCGACGACCGTGGTGCCATGGTCGAGGACCCGGTCACGGGCAGCCTCAACGCCTCGCTCGGGCAGTGGCTGTTGACCAGCGGCCGGGCCACTGCCCCCTACGTGGCGAGCCAGGGCACCCGTCTCGGCCGCGCCGGCCGGGTGCACGTCGACCAGGACGCCGACGGGGCCGTCTGGGTCGGCGGTGCGACCGTGAGCTGCGTCGAGGGCGACGTCGAGCTCTGACCCCCGTCACCAGACGTCAGCTGCGTTCGACCTCGGACCCGTCGACGTTGCCCCGGTCGGCGTGGTGGGCGGGGATGCGCCCGAGCTTGCCGGCCTGGAAGTCGTCGAACGCCTGTTGGAGCTCGGCGCGGGTGTTCATCACGAACGGGCCGTACCACGCCACCGGCTCGCGGATCGGTCGACCGCCGAGCACCAGCACGTCGAGCTCGGGGCTGCGGCTCTCCTGGCGCTCGCTCGCGGCCACCCGGATCGTGTCGCCCTTGCCGAGCAGCGCCAGCTGGCCGGTCTCGATCTCGCGCCGCTCGGTCCCGACGCTGCCCCGCCCCGACAGCGCGTACACGAGCGCGTTGAACTCGCGACGCCACGGCAGCCGCACCTCGGCGCCCGGCTGGATCGTGGCGTGCAGCATCGTGATCGGGGTGTGGGTCGATCCGGGGCCCTCGTGGCCGGCCATCTCGCCCGCGATCAGCCGCAGCAGCGCGCCGCCGTCGGGGGAGGTCAACAGCGTCACGTCACCGCCGCGGAGGTCCTGGTAGCGCGGCGCGGTCCACTTCTGGCTCGCCGGGAGGTTGACCCACAGCTGGAAGCCGTGGAACAGCCCGCCGGTGACCACCAGCTCCTCGGGCGGGGCCTCGATGTGCAGCAGGCCCGAACCGGCGGTCATCCACTGGGTGTCGCCGTCGGTGATGGAGCCGCCCCCGCCCTCGGAGTCCTGGTGCTCGAAGGTGCCGTCGAGCATGTAGGTGACGGTCTCGAATCCCCGGTGGGGGTGCCACGGCGTGCCCTTGGGCTCGCCGGGCGCGTACTCCACCTCGCCCATCTGGTCGAGGTGGA
>CAYXZN010000061.1:0-10714 GCA_964469325.1 uncultured Steroidobacteraceae bacterium | reverse complement strand
GCGCCGTCGGTCGCCGGGTTGAGGAACTTGTTCGAGTGCCAGCTGGTGGCCAGCGCGCCGGTCTCCGCCTCCCCGTCGCCGACCACGCAGAAGACGTGCAGATCCGGGTTGTCGAACGCGGCCCCGAAGGCGTGCGATAGAGAGTAGCCCAGCTCGCCGCCCTCGTGGATGGAGCCCGGCACCTCCGGCGTCACGTGGCTGCCGATGCCGCCGGGGAACGAGAAGTCGCGGAACAGGGTCCGCATCCCGTCGGCGTCACGGGTGACGTTGGGGTAGACCTCCGACCACGTCCCCTCCAGCCAGGCGTTCGCCACCGGCGACGGCCCGCCGTGACCGGGCCCGATCACGTACATGGCGTTGAGGTCGCGCTGCCGAATGAGGCGGTTGGCGTGGACGTAGATGAAGTTCAGCCCGGGCGTGGAGCCCCAGTGCCCGAGCAGCCGCGTCTTGACGTGCTCGGCGCGCAGCGGCTCGCGGAGGAGCGGGTTGTCGAGCAGGTAGATCTGCCCCACCGATAGGTAGTTCGCGGCACGCCAGTACGCATCGAGCCCGGCGAGCTCATCCTCGCTCAGGGCCGACCGCTCGCGGGCCGGCGCCTCCTGCTGAGTAACCATGCGTCCATTCTCCCCCAGGGCGGCCAGGCCGACCGCTAGTCTCGCCTCGCCACGGCCCGGATGACGAGCAGCACCAGCGCCGCCCCCAGGGTGGCGATCAGCAGCGCTCCCAGGAACCCCGTGGCGGGGTCCTGATCGAGCACCTCGGTCCAGAGCCAGCCACCGATCAGCCCACCGGCGATGCCGACCAGGATCGTGCCCAGGCAGCCGTACCGTTCGCGCCCCGGGACGAACCAGCCGGCCAGCGCGCCGGCGAACAGGCCGACCACGATCCACCACAGCCAGCCGAAGTCTTCGGGCATCTCAACCTCCTCCTGACTCCCCCGAATGCATCTCGGGTGCCGGCGCATCGTTCCGCTGCGTCCCGTCGGGCGGCACCAGCTCGACCAGGGCGGACCCCGTGCAGTTGTACAGCAGGGTGGCCCCGTGGCGGTGGCTCCGCGAGCGGGTGTCGCGACGGGTGAGCCGGGTATGACCGTGCAGCCAGAGCGGCGGACGCAGCCGCTCCGCCAGCCAGCGGAAGGCCGGGAAGCCGACGTGAGCCGGATCGGCCGCGTCGTTCAGGCCGCGAGGTGGGGCGTGGCTCAGCACCAGCACCGGGCGCCTGCCCGACGCGCGCAGCCAGCCGGCGATCGCCTGGCGCCAGGCGGTGAAGCCGCTGATCCCCAGCCGATGCGCCGCGTAGCGCGGCCCGCCGTGGTAGCCGAGCAGGCGGAGGCCGGCCTCGTCGACCACGCGTGCCGCCGGCATCGGCTCCGGCACGCGCTGCCTGGTCGACGACTCCTCGTCCCAGGCCTGTCCGATGTCGTGATTGCCACGGACGTAGCGCAGCGGTGCGCGGAAGGCGTCCGCCACGAAGGCCAGGTAGTCGGGCTCGAGGTCGCCGCAGCCCACCACCAGGTCGATCGGCTCCAGCTGCTCCCGGGTCCGCTCGCTGTCCAGCGTCGGATCGGGCTCGTCGGCCACCGCCAGGATGCGAAAGGACGGCCGCCGTCCGTCCTCGAACAGGCGATGGTCGGGCCACTCGACCTCGATCCGCTCGGTCACGACCCCTCGTCGGCAGGCCGTTCGGGCGCCGGTTCTGTCACCGGCTCGGACGACGCTTCGGAGCCGGCCAGGTCGCGCCGCGACACCGAGTCGGCCGCTGACCGGTGCTCCGCAGTGCGGGACATCCTGCCCGCCACCGCCTGCCGCAGCTCGTCCACTCCGACCAGCGGGGAGCGATCGCCGAGCGGGAACTCGCTCTCGACGTTGCCCGGCGCCACGTCGCGCAGCTCGAGGTCGACGACGTCGGCGTCGACCGCCACCTGCCCCTTGGCCCGCGCGGCGGCGACCCGGTTGTGGCCGTCGACCACGTAGTACTCGTCGCCGACCTTCAGCAGCTCGACCGGCGGCAGCAGCTCCATCCGGTCCAGCGCCCCGGTGATCCGCTGCCAGCGCGCCATCCAGTTCCGCCCCCGCAGGCGGCGCAGCGGCAGGAAGTCGGCGGTGTTCTGGGAGGGGTGTCGGGCCGTGCCCACGATCCGGTCGATCGGGACCACGGCCAGGCGGCGGTTCCGCCGCGAGGCGCCGGTGGCCGCGGGGTGGCGGTCGTAGAGCGACGGCAGGACGGTGCGAGCGAGCTCGCGACGCGTGCGGGGCCCGCGGAGCAGCCTGCCCAACGGTCGCGCCGCCCACGCCCGGGCGCGTGCCAGCCAACCGGCCAGCCGCCGCAGCACGGCGAAGGCGACCAGCAGCAGCGCGGCAGCCCGCAGCAGCAGCGACAGGATCGGAAGGGGCGAGCTCATGTGGATTTGAACCATCGAGGTAGACGTGGTGGGTACTATCATTACCTACCCCGAGAAGGATCCGGCCGCCGCGCGGTTGGCGCCGCGTCAGCAGGAGGGATGCGAGACCCATGGCCAGCGTCACCTTCGACCACATCTTCAAGCGGTACAGCGAGGAGGTCATCGCCGTCAACGACCTCAATCTCGAGATCGAGGACGGCGAGTTCCTGGTCCTGGTCGGCCCTTCGGGCTGCGGCAAGACGACCGCACTGCGCTGCGTGGCGGGGCTGGAGGACATCAGCGAGGGACGGCTGCTGATCGGCGAGCGCGTCGTGAACGACGTGGCGCCCAAGGACCGCGACATCGCCATGGTCTTCCAGTCCTACGCGCTGTACCCGCACATGAGCGTGTACGACAACCTCGCCTTCGGGCTGAAGCTGCGCAAGACGCCCAAGGACGTGATCGACAAGCGCGTCCAGGAGGGGGCTCAACTGCTCGGCCTCGACCGCTTCCTCGACCGCAAGCCGAAGGCGCTCTCCGGCGGCCAACGGCAGCGCGTCGCCCTGGGGCGGGCCATCGTCCGCGAGCCGCAGGTCTTCCTGATGGACGAGCCGCTCTCGAACCTGGACGCCAAGCTGCGGGTCCAGACGCGCGCGGAGATAGCCCGCCTCCACCAGCGGCTGGGGACCACCACCATCTACGTCACCCACGACCAGGTCGAGGCGATGACGATGGGTGATCGGATCGCGGTCATGCGCGACGGCCTGCTCCAGCAGGTCGGAACGCCCCAGGAGCTGTACGACCACCCAGACAACGTCTTCGTGGCCGGCTTCATCGGCTCACCGTCCATGAACTTCGCCACCGTCAAGGTGAGCGGCGACCGGCTGACCTGGGGCAACGTGGAGTTGACTCTGGTTGGCGAGCCGGCCAAGGCTGCCTCGCAGCGGCCCGACGGGTCGGAGGTGCTGATCGGCTTCCGCCCCGAGCACCTGGACGTGGCCGATGGCGGCGACCAGGCGGTGAAGTTTCCCGCCAAGATCGACGTCGTCGAGTACCTCGGCAACGAGGAGCTGCTCCACGCCCAGACCGAGGGGCACGAGATCGTGGCCCTCATCCCGTCAGATCGCAAGGTCCGCGTGAATGACACGGTGGACTTCATGATCCCGATCGAGAAGCTCCACATCTTCGACCCCGAGAGCGAAGCGACAGTGGTCGGGTAGTCGAACCAGCCCGTATCGGAAGCCGTAAGATCCTTTAGCAGCCACAACCGAAAACGCCGATCGCGATAGCGAGCGGATGACCGTCCGCGGGACGATCGGCCGGGCGAGAGCTGTCCTCCCGCCCGAATGGCACCTTTGAGGTGGAGGAGACCTAATGGCGAAACCGTGGCGACTTCTCGCTCCGTTCTTCGTGCTGAGCCTGGTCCTGGCGGCCTGCGCGCCCGGCGACGATGGCGGACCGGGCACCAGCCCGGACGACGGAGATGGTGGAACCGCCGGCAACCTGTGTGACGATCCTCCCGAGGCTCCGACCTACGACGACGACGACATGGGCGGCTCCGTCAGCATTCTGGCCGTCTACGCCGATGCGGAGCAGGAGAGCTTCGAGGCGATGATCCAGCCCTGGGTCGACCGCACCGGCGTCGAGGTGAACTACGAGGCCACCCGAGACCTGAACGCGGTCCTGACGACCCGGCTCGCGGGCGGGAACCCGCCTGACATCGCCGGCCTGCCCGGGCCGGGCCAGATGGCCGAGTTCGCGCGCGACGACGAGCTCGTCTCGCTCGCCGACGTGATCGACATCGGCCGGATGTGCGAGGAGTACGGCGAGAGTTGGATCGAACTCGGGTCGGTGGACGGCGAGTTCGTCGGCATCTTCACCAAGACCAGCCTCAAGGGCCCCATCTGGTACAACCCCGAGGCCTTCGACGCCGCCGGCTACACCGTGCCCGAGGACTGGCAGGGGCTCCAGGACCTGGTCAGCCAGATCGCCGAGGATGGCACCCCGCCGTGGGGCATCGGCCTGGAGTCTGACGCCGCCAGCGGCTGGCCGGGCACCGACTGGGTCGAGGACTTCCTGCTCCGGCAGTCGGGTGCGGACGTCTACAACCAGTGGTGGCAGGGCGAGGTGGCCTGGACCTCGGACGAGGTTCGCGCCGCGTTCGAGGCGTTCGGCATGTGGGCCGCGGACGAGCAGTTCGTGGCCGGCGGGCCCAACAACGCCCTGAACACGCCGTTCGGCAACGGTGGTGACTGCATCTTCACCGAGGAGTGCTACCTGCACCACCAGGCCAGCTTCATCACTGGGTTCTTCGAGGACAACTTCCCCGACGAGGCAGTGTCGGGCGAAACCTACGACTTCTTCATGTTCCCGGCGATCGAGTTCAACGGCGTCGTCGCCGCCGGCGACCTGTTCGGCATGTTCAACGACACCCCGCAGGCCCGGTCGCTGATGGAGTACCTGACGACCGCCGAGGCCCAGCAGATCTGGGTCGAGCGCGGCGGGGCGCTGTCGCCGAACGCGAACGTGGATCTGGGGGCGTACCCCGACGAGATCTCGCAGCGGTCGGCCGAGGCGCTGATCGATGCGGAGATCGTCGTCTTCGACGGGTCGGACCTGATGCCCGACGCCATGAACCAGGCGTTCTGGGGCGCGATCCTCGATTACGTCCAGGACCCCGACAGCCTGGACAGCATCCTGAGCGAGCTCGACACCGTCCAGGAGCGCGCGTACCGCTAGCCGAAACGTGACGGGCCGGTCGGGCAACCCGACCGGCCCGTTCCTTCCCACAGTCTCGATCGCCGGTAGCAGCAGGAGGCCGTCGTGGACCTAGGGACCCTCTTCATGGCAATCGTGGTGGTCGTCGGAGTCCCGGCCGCCACGGTGGCGTACGCGCTCCTCGCCGAGCGGGCGCTGCGTCTGGTCCCCGAGAAGCGTCGTCCGGGGATCCGACCCTGGCTCTGGCTGGCGCCCGGCTTCGCCTTCCTGATCATCTACCTGATCTGGCCGACGCTCCAGACGATCCTCTTCAGCTTCATGGACCGGCGGTCGCAGGAGTTCATCGGCCTCGAGAACTACGAGTTCCTGTTCAGCCGCAGCGACATGTGGACGACGATCCGCAACAACGTGCTGTGGATCGTCTTCTTCGCGGGCGTGACAGTCGTCTTTGGCCTGATCATCGCGGTCCTCACCGACCGGGTCCGCTACGAGACGGCGGTCAAGGCCCTGATCTTCATCCCACTGGCGATCAGCTTCGTCGCCGCCGGCGTGATCTGGGGCTTCATGTACGAGTTCAACCCCGCCCGCGGGACGCTGAACGCGGGGATCGGGCTGGTCGGCATCGAGTCGCAGTCCTGGCTGACCGAGCAGCCGAGGAACACCTTCATGCTGATCATCGTCGGCATCTGGATGTGGACCGGCTTCGCCATGGTCATCCTGTCGGCCGGCCTGAAGGGGATCAGCACCGAGCTGCTGGAGGCGGCGCGGATGGACGGCGCGAACGAGTTCCAGGTCTTCTTCCGGATCATCCTTCCGCTGCTCGCGCCGACGATCGCGGTCGTGGGCACGACGATCGTCATCGCCTCGCTGAAGACCTTCGACATCGTCTACGTCATGACCGGCGGCAACTTCGACACGGACGTCATCGCGACCCTCTTCTACAAGGAGCGCTTCGTCAGCCGTGATGCCGGCACCGCCGCAGCCGTCGCCGTCATCCTGCTGCTGGCCATCATCCCGGTCATGCTCTTCAACATCCGCCGCTTCAAGGCACAGGAGGCGATCCGATGACCCAGGCCGCCGGACCCGTCGGACGCCCGCAGGCCGGAGCGCGCAGCCCGTATGCAGAGCGCGTTCGCGCCCGCGAGCGTGGGCTGCTCTCGCGCATCTTCGGCCGCTTCCCGCTGCACGCGGTGCTGATCCTGATCAGCCTGATCTGGACCATTCCCACCGTGTCGCTGCTGATCAGCTCGTTCCGTCCACCGAGCCAGGTGCTGACGACCGGCTGGTGGAACGCGTTCACACTCCCGTTCGAGTTCACGACCCAGAACTACGTGGACGTGATCACCCGCAACAACATGGGACAGAGCTTCATCAACAGCCTGTTCGTGACGATCCCCGCCACCGTCATCCCCATCATGGTGGCGGCCTTCGCCGCCTACGCCTTCGCCTGGATGAAGTTCCCCGGCCGTAACGCGCTGTTCATCCTGGTGGTCGGCCTGCTGGTGGTGCCGCTCCAGTCGGCCCTGATCCCGGTGCTCCAGCTCAGCACGACGCTGGGGATCACGGGCAGCTTCCCGGCCATCTGGCTGGCGCACACCGGGTTCGGCCTCCCGTTCGGCATCTTCCTGCTGCGGAACTTCTTCGGCGCCCTGCCGAGGGAGATGTTCGAGTCGGCCTACCTCGACGGGGCGAGCCCGACCACCGCCTTCTTCCGGCTGGTGCTGCCGCTGTCGGTGCCCGCCATCGCCTCGCTGGTGATCTTCCAGTTCATGTGGGTCTGGAACGACCTGCTGATCGCGCTGATCCTGCTGGGCGGCGTACCCGCGGTGGCGCCGATGACGGTCCAGGTGGCGAACCTCGTCAACTCGCTGGGCCAGGGCTGGCACCTACTGACCGCGGCGGCGTTCATCAGCATGATGCTGCCGCTGATCGTCTTCTTCGCCCTCCAGCGCTACTTCGTCCGCGGCATCCTGGGCGGGTCGGTCAAGGGCTGATCGTCCCGGGGCGCGGTAACGGGGCGTTATTCGCCCCTAGCTCAACGGACGGAGGAGGAGCCGCTGCAGCCCGCTCCTCCGTCGTCTCAGTCGCCCTATGCATCGCCGGTCGGAGGAGGCGCCCTGGGCGCCGATTCCTCCGTCAGTTGACTCGCCCCGTGCATACAGCGCCCGGCGGTGGGCCGAAGTGGTGGCAGAGCGCGTGCACAGACCTATCGAGGGAACACGCACAGGGTTGACCGATGTCCGACACGCCACGCCAGACCGAGCACGAGCGCCGGGTCGAACAGGAGCTGGAGGCGCAGACCGGCGAGCCGGTCAGCCCGGAGTCGGGCGGTTCTGCCAACCGCTACACCGGCGACGCCGGAGCCCAGGACTACGAAGAGGAGGTCGAGGCGGAGCAGGAGGGCCGGACCGCGGAGCAGGACGAGCGCGACGAAGCTCCGCCGGCCTACAGGCGCCGGAGCGGCTGAGGGGCCACGTCAGGCTTAGCCCAGGCGGGTCAGGATCGTCTCGCGGTCGAAGGCCCAGGAGCCGACCACCAGCGCCAGGCCGATCAGGCAGGCCACCAGCAGGTCGCCGATCACCACCTGGGCCAGGGTGAAGGTGGCCTGCCCCCCGAAGAACTGGGCGACCGCGACCGCGATGATCGGAATGACCACGAAACCGCCGATCTGCTGCGCCGTCCGCGCGTCGCCGACGCGGCTGCTGACCACGATCCCCAGCAGCACGCTGAACAGCGCGATCAGCGGCACCAGCGTGCCCATCGCCACCAGCCACACCTCGCTGAACACGAACCGGGTCAGCCTCGGGTCGGCGATCACGCCGTTGACCAGACCGTAGAGCACGAAGACGGTCCAGGTGGCGGCGATGGCGGGCAGGGCGGCCGCGATTGTCTTGCCGGCCAGCAGCTCGGTCACCTCCAGCGGGCTGGCCAGCTGCGGCTCGAGCGAACGTGCCTGCTTCTCGCCCACGATGGACTGGGTGGCGATCGCCATCGGCACCATGGCCGGGATCAGGAGGAAGTAGGCCATGAAGTTGAGGATGATGAAGCCCTGGGCGGCCAGCTTCGGCGGCAGGCCTGGGAAGTTCGCGAGGTAGCGCTCGATCTGGAAGAGCTGGTCTGGATCGATGTCGTTGACCTGGATGATCGCCACCAGGCCGGTCGGGATGGCGGCGAAGATGAACGCCGGCAGCGCGACCGCCACCAGCAGCAGCCGGTTCTGGCTGATGTCGCGCCACTCCTTGCCGAAAACGGCCGCCACGTAGGAGAGGCGCATCACCCGGCCCTCCAGGCCGCCGCCACCGCTTCCGGGGCCTGCTCGGTCGCGGGCCGGTCGCGCTCCCCTGCCTCGCCGACCAGCGCCAGGTACACGTCCTCCAGCGAGGCGGCCTCCTCGGTGACCGTGAGGATCCGGGCCCCGGCCGCCACCAGGGTGTCCACGATCAGCGGGTTATCGCGGCGCGGGTCGGTCACCTCGATCACCAGCCGGTTATCGTGGGCACGGGCGGATCGGACGCCGTCGAGCGGACCCATCAGCTCCACGAAGCGCCGGGACGGCCCCACCAGCTCGACCTGGGTCGTCACCTGCCGACCGTGGCGGCGCATCGCCCGCGGGGTACCGACCATCAGCAGCGAGCCGCGCAGGATGCCAATGCGGTCCGACAGCCGCTCCGCCTCGTCGAGGTTGTGGGTGCAGACGATGATCGAGCGGCCGGCGTCGCGGAGCGTGGCCACGAAGTCGCGCACCTGCTTGGCCGCGGACGGGTCGAGGCCGCTGGTCGGCTCGTCGAGGTAGATCACCTCCGGATCGTGGAGCAGGGCGCGGGCGATGGCGATCTTTTGGCGCATCCCCTTGCTGTAGGTCGCCACCTTGCGGTCGGCCTCGTCGTTCAGGCCGACGACGGCGAGGTAGCGGTCCACCGCCCGGCGCAGGTTCGCCCCCCGCAGCCCGTACAGCCGCCCGTAGTAGCCCAGGTTCTCGCGGCCCGTCAGCCGGTCGTGCAGGCCCGGGCTCTCGGTCAGGATGCCGGTCATGCCCCGGATCCGGGTGGCCTCGTGACCCAGCCGATGCCCGTTGATCACCGCCGTCCCGGTGGTCGGCTCAATCAGCCCGGCGAGCATCCGAACCGTGGTGGTCTTGCCTGCCCCGTTCGGCCCCAGCAGCCCGAAGACCTCCCCGTCGCCGACCAGCAGGTCCAGGTCGCGCACCGCCTGCACGCCGTTGAAGCGCTTGCTGAGGCCGGTGATTTCGATCACGGCTCGCTGCTCGCCCCTCGGCCGAGGACGCCACCGAGACGCGCCAGCCCCCCCAGGGCGCCGCCGCGACCGTTGGTGGCCACGCTCCCGGCCAGCGCCGTGCGCCAGCCCCGTTTGCCGCGCTGCACATCGGCGACGATTCGCCCATCCGACAGGCGGATCAGCCGGCCCGCGGCCGACGCGATGCCAGGATCGTGGGTGACCACCATCAGGGTCACCCCGCGCTCGCGGTTCAGCTCGTCGAGCACGCCCATCAGCGCCGCGCTGGTGTCGGTGTCGAGCTCCCCGGTCGGCTCGTCGGCCAGCACCACGGCGGGGTCGTTCACCAGCGCCCGTGCGATCGCGACCCGCTGCTGCTCCCCACCCGACAGCTCGTTCGGCCGATGGCGGAGCCGATGCCCCAGGCCGACGAGCTCCAGCAGCTCCCGGGCGCGCCGTTCTCCGTCACCCCTGCGCGGTCGGCCGTAGCGCAGCGGCAGCAGCACGTTCTCGAGCGCGTTCAGCGTGGGGATCAGGTTGAACTCCTGGAAGATGAAGCCGATCCGCTCGCGCCGGATGGCGGCCAGCTCCCCGTCGCCCAGGCCGATCACCGAGCGGCCGTCGATCTCCAGCTCCCCGCCGGTCGGGCGCAGCAGGCAGCCCAGCAGGTCCAGCAGGGTCGTCTTGCCGCTCCCCGAGCGGCCCATCACCGCCACGTACTCGCCGGCGCCGATCTCGAGACTCACGCCGTCGAGCGCCCGCACCTCGGAGCTGCCGCGCCGGTAGACGCGCACGAGGTCGACCGCGCGCAGGATGGGGCTCGGCACGCTCACGTGCTCCGCAGTGCCGCGACCGGGTCGAGGCGCGCCGCCCGCAGGGCCGGGTAGAGGCCCGCCAGGGCTCCAAGGATGGTCGCGAACAGGAAGGAGCGCACCAGCAGGCCCGGTGTGAGCAGGAAGACGCTCGTGCCGGTCCCTGCCGTCTGCGCGTTGAGGATGACCACCACCACGGCTCCGGCGCCGATCCCGATCAGCCCCCCGAGCGCTCCGAGCAGGGTGGCCTCGACCATGAACTCGCGCAGGATCGCCCCGGTCGGCGCGCCGACCGCCTTCTTGACGCCGATCTCCCGCACCCGCTCGGTGACGGTGGTGACCATGGTGTTGATCACGGACAGTCCGCCGACGATGACCGCGATCACGCTGGCCCCGACGATAATCAGGTTGAAAACCACGCTCGCCTCGCCGATCTGCTCCTCGACCTGCTGCGGCGTCACCGTCCGCACCCGCGGGACCGCGGCCTCGATCCGCTCCGCCACCGCGGCCGCCTGCCCCAGGTCGCTGGGGAAGACCTCGATCTGGGTTGCCAGCTCATCGGTCTGGTACT
>CAYXZN010000060.1:0-10861 GCA_964469325.1 uncultured Steroidobacteraceae bacterium | reverse complement strand
TGAGCGCCAGGATCAGCACGGCCGGGTGGAGCTCGACCGCGTCGCCCATCACCTTGGGCACCAGGAAGTTGTTCTCGAGCTGCTGGACGATGACGTACAGGGCCACCGCCGCGATCGCCGCGGGCAGCGAGACGGTGGCGCCGATCAGGATGGCCGGCACCGCCGCCACGATGGGGCCGATGATCGGGAACCACTCCAGCACGCCCGCGATCAGGGCCAGCACCAGGGTGAACTCGCCGAACTCGGGGAACCAGACGGTGAGGATCGACAGCCCGATCACGGTGGCGACGAAGACCGCCGCCCCCAGCAGCAGCTGGCCGCGCACCCAGCGGCCGCCGATACGCGACAGGATGGCGAGCACGTTCGCCGCATCGGCCCGCCATGCCGGCGGCAGCGTCAGCGCGATGGTGGGTCCCAGCCGCTCGCGGTCCTTGAGGACGAAGAAGAGCCAGACCGGCACCACGACCAGGCCCAGGATGAAGGTCGCCGCCCGCAGGATGGCGTTGAGGGTGGGCGCCAGCAGCGCCCGGAGGAAGTCGAGCAGCGCCTGCTCGCCGGACTGGATCGACTCGTCGATCATGGCCCGGACGTCGGCCGGCAGGGCCAGTCCCCGGTACCACTCCTCGACCGACCGCTGCGCGTCTCCGACGGCCGAGCCGAGCATCGGCAGCGCTCCGATGAACCGCTCCGTCTGGCCGGCGATGGGTGGCACGGCGAAGGAGATGAGGACCCAGACCACCGCCACCGCCACCGCGTACATGGCCAGCACCGCCGCCCAGCGCGGCAGCCCGAGCCGGGCGAGACGCGTCACGCCGGGGTCGAGCACGAAGGCGAGGGCGATACCGATGATGAAGGCCGGCAGGGCGCCGCGCGCGGTCCACAGCAGCCAGGTCACCAGGACCACCATCGCGCCGGCGAAGAGCGCCAGCCGGTGGCGCTTCACGGTCCCGATCAGCTCTGCCAGCGAACGCACCTCCAGCCCGCTTCGATCCGGCCCCATCCTACCCGGCGGGTATGGCATGCCGTCTGCGCCCACCGTAGGATTGATCCCATGACCGAGCGACAGCCCGGCCAGCCCCGGCAGCGCTGGCAGATCCTCTTCTCCCGCACCCAGCCGGCCCTGCGGCTCCGCCAGCCGCAGCTGATGGCCGAGTTCGAGCGCGCCTTCCGGGAGGCCGATCTGCCGCTGGCCTACAGCGCCGCCAGGAAGCCCCGGCCGCGCCTCCAGCTGGCCGCCAACGTGCCCGCCCGCATCGAGCTGCGCGGCGAGATCCTGGAGGCGTACTTCGACGAGCTGGTCCCGGTGGAGCGCATCCGCGCTGCCGGAGAGCTGTTCCCGGAGGGGGTGACGATGCTCGAGGCGCGCGAGGTGTGGCAGGGGTTCCCGTCGGCCGCCTCGCAGCTGCGCGCGGCGGAGTACGAGGTCGAGGTGGCGCCCGGCGACGGTACGCCGCTCAGCGACGAGCGCCTGCGGGACGCGGTGGTGCGGCTGCTGGCCCACGAGAGCCTGCCGGGCAGGGCGACGCGCGGCGAGACGGTCCGCCGCACCGACGAGGGGACGCGCGACCTGCGGCCGCTGATCGACGACGTGGAGGTGATCGAGGTCGACCCGTCCGGCGAGCGGGCCCTGCTGCGCTGCGTGCTGCAGCTCGGCCCCTCGGCGGCCGGCCGCCCCGAGGACGTGGTGCGTGCTCTGGACGTGCCGCTGCGGCCGCGGCGGACGGTCCGCACCCGGCTCCTGTTCGTTGACACTCCCCCCATCGCCCGGTAGACTCGATGGTCCGCGGGCTCCGCTGTGAGTCCGCGTCGCTGTGCGCCGGGGCATCGGCGCCGGTCCTCATCAGCGCATCCCAGGAGAGAACCATGTACGCCGTGGTCAGCAGCGGCGGGAAGCAGTACCGGGTCGAGCCGGGCAGCATCCTCAGCGTCGAGCGCCTGGACGGCGACGCCGGTAGCTCGTTCACCTTCGAGCGCGTCCTGCTGGTCGCCGACGGCGACCGCGTGTCGGTCGGCACGCCGCTCGTGGCCGGGGCGTCGGTGGCGGCCACCATCCTCGGCGTGGATCGCGGCGAGAAGCTGGTGGTCTTCAAGTTCAAGCCCAAGGTCCACTACCGCCGCCGGACCGGGCACCGCCAGCGGATGACGCGGGTCCGCATCGACGAGATCCGGACCGCGGGGGGAACGGCGAAGGCCAGGCCGGCCGAGGCTCCGAAGGCAGAGGCCAAGCCGAAGGCAGAGGCCAAGCCGAAGGCAGAGGCCAAGCCGAAGGCAGAGGCCAAGCCGAAGGCCAGCAGGGCATCGTCGAAGAAGACGGACGCGGACGCGAAGGCCGAAGAGAAGCCAAAGCGGTCGCGAGCCAGCAGCAGCAAGGGATCGGCGGAGCGCGGCGCATCGGCCAGGAAGCCGAAGCGGGCTCAGCCGGAGGAATAGCAGATGGCACACAAGAAGGCTGGCTCGTCCAGCAAGAACGGTCGCGACAGCGCCGGCAAGCGGCTGGGCGTGAAGCGCGGCGACGGGCAGCAGGTGCTGTCGGGGACGATCATCGTCCGGCAGCGCGGCAGCACGTTCCACCCCGGGGAGAACGTCGGGATGGGGCGCGACTACACGCTGTTCGCCACCGCGGGCGGGACCGTCAGGTTCACCCACGAGACCCGGAGCCGCAAGCGGGTCAGCGTCGTCGCCTGACGGCCTGGCCCGGCGTCTCCCCCAGACAGGCGTATTGTTGTACCCATGAAGCCCGATATCCATCCGCAGTACCATCAGGCGCAGGTCCACTGTGTCTGTGGCAACACGTTCAGCGTCGGTTCGACCGTCGAGTCGATCCGGGTCGAGGTCTGCAGTAAGTGCCATCCGTTCTTCACCGGCACGCAGAACATCGTCGACACCGCCGGCCAGGTCGAGCGGTTCCAGCGCCGCATGGAGCGCGCGCTGCGCTGAGCCGATGAAGCGCCCGTCCAGCGCCCGCTGGCCGGCGCGCCTCGTTCCGCACCTCCTCTTCCTCGTCCCGGAGCTGCTGATCGCCACGGGCCCCTTCGTCATCACCGCCGTCGGCGGCGTGGCGGGGCGGGTCCGCTACCGCATGCCCGACTTCTTCTACGGGGGACAGGCGCTGATCGAGGGAGTGATGATGCGCGGCCGCACGACGGTCGCCATGAGCGTCCGTCCGCCCGACGGCGCGATCCGGACCTACGTCGAGCCACTGCCCCGGGCGCTGGCCGAGGGACGCTGGATCAAGGTCCCCTTCGCGCGCGGCGTCTTCGTCCTGTACGAGACGCTGGTGCTGGGCACCCGGATGCTGATGCGCTCGGCGGCCATCGCCGCCGAGGGCGAGGACGTCCAGGTCAGCAAGCCGATGATCGTGGGCACCATGATCTTCTCCATCGGCTTCGCGGTGGTCCTCTTCTTCCTGCTGCCGCTCTTCCTGTCCACCTTCGCCGAGGGGCCGACCGACAGCGACCTGATTGCCAACCTGGTGGAGGGCGCCATCCGGCTGGTCATCTTCGTGGCCTATATCGGCCTGATCGGGCTGATGGGTGACGTGCGACGGGTCTTCGCCTACCACGGCGCGGAGCACAAGGCGATCAGCACCCACGAGGCGCGAGAGCCCTTGACCCCAGAGTCGGTGGACCGATTCAGCACCGCCCACACCCGCTGCGGCACCACGTTCATCCTGATCGTGGTGGTGATCAGCATCTTCTTCTTCACCCTCATCCCGCGCAGCGGCGTCCCGCTGCCGGTCCTCTTCCTGAGCCGAATCGTCCTGGTGCCGGTGATCGCCGCGGTGGCCTACGAGCTGGTCCGTTTCGGGGCGCGGCACTACGGCAACGGGCTGGTGCGAGCCATCTACGCGCCCGGCCTGTGGCTCCAGTCGCTCACCACCCGCCAGCCGGACCGGTCGATGCTGGAGGTGAGCATCGCCTCGCTCAACGCCTGCCTGGACGCGGACCGCGACGCCGGGGAGCGGAGGCCGGCGCCCGGTGCGGAGGTGGTGGACCCCACGACCGGGATCACCCCCTGAGCGCAATGGACGCGGCCATGATCGAGCGGCTCGCGGAGGCGGAAACGCGGCACACCGAGCTGGGACGGCTGATGTCGACTCCCGAGGCGGCGGCCGACCGCAACGCGATCGCCGAGTACGGGCGCGAGCTGGCCCGGCTGCAGCCGATCGTGGACGCGTTCCGCGCCTGGCGAGCCGTCGAGGACGAGCTGGCCGCAGCCGCCGGGATGACGCGCGACGCGGACCCCGACGTGCGGCAGCTGGCCCGTGACGAGGTGGACCGACTCGAGGCGCGGCGCGAGGAGCTCTCCGCCGAGCTACGGGCCCTGCTCGTGCCCCGTGACCCCAACGACGACAAGGACGTGATCCTGGAGGTGCGCGCCGGGGCCGGCGGGGACGAGGCGGCGCTTTTCGCCGCCGACCTGTTCCGGATGTACGCTCGCTACGCGGACCGGATGCGCTGGCAGGTCGAGTTGCTGGCCAGCAGCGAGGGCGCGTCCGGCGGGTTCAAGGAGGTGATCGCCGAGGTGCACGGCCGCGGCGCCTACAGCCGGCTGAAGTACGAGAGCGGCGTGCACCGCGTGCAGCGCGTTCCGGTGACCGAGGCGAGCGGCCGGATCCACACCTCCACCGCCACCGTCAGCGTCCTGCCCGAGGCCGACGAGATCGAGGTCGGGATCGACGAGAAGGAGCTGCGGATCGACGTCTACCGCTCCAGCGGGCCCGGCGGCCAGTCGGTGAACACCACCGACTCGGCGGTGCGGGTCACGCACCTGCCCACCGGCATCGTAGTCGCCATCCAGGACGAGAAGAGCCAGCACAAGAACAAGGCCAAGGCGCTGGCGGTGCTGCGCGCCCGGCTGCTCGAGCTGGAGCGACAGCGCCAGGCGGAGGAACGCGGAGAGGCACGACGGCTGCAGGTCGGAGCCGGCGAGCGGGCCGAGAAGATCAGGACCTACAACTTCCCCGACGATCGCGTGACCGACCACCGGATCGGGCTTACCGTCCACAACCTGCCCGGCCTGCTGGAGGGCGACCTGGACCGGGTCATCGAGCCGCTGGCCGAGCGTGACGAGGGGGAGCGGCTGGCGCAGATCGGTGCAGATGGCGACCACTGAGCAGCATCCGCGGCTGGGCCAGGCCCGCGACCACCTGCCGCTGCTACCGCCGGTGGCGGCGACCGACACGGTCGACACCGCCGTCCTCAAGCACGAGAACGTGTACCTCGTCAGTGATCCCGAGGGCGACATCGGCGAGGGGAACACCAGCGGGCTGGGCCTGTACCGCGGCGACACCCGCTACCTGTCGCGCTTCGAGCTGCGGGTGAACCGGCAGCGGCCGGTCCTGCTGGCCGCCGGCTCGCCGGCGGCGTACCGCGGCACCATCCAGCTCACCAACCCGACTCTCCTGCTCGACCCCGAGGAGAAGCGGCGGCCCGAGCCGGTGCTCGACAAGCAGTCGCTGGGCATCCGGCGCTCGCGGCTGATCGAGGGCGGGCTGATCGAGCGGATCGGCTTCGTCAACTACACCCAGCACGAGGTGGAGGTCGAGGTGGAGCTCACCATCGACGCCGACTTCGCCGACATCTTCGAGGTCCGCGGCTGGCGTCGCGAGCGACGGGGCGAGTTCCGCCAGCTCCGATTCGAGGCGGATCGTGCCCTGTTCGGCTACACCGGGCTGGATGGGACCGAGCGGCGGACCGCGGTCCGCTTCGACCCGCCGCCGGACCGCTTCGATGGCGTCTCTGCGGCGTGGAGCTGGCGTCTCGATCAGCAGGGTGAGCGGTCGGTGGTGGTGGCGGTGCGCCCAGTGATCGGCGCCGAGCCGCTGGATGCCGCCTTCGCCGCGCCGGGTATCGTGCCCGGGACGGTGCGCAACGGCGACGCGGACGGGCACGGGACGCCGTCGGTGCTGGACAGCCGGGCCGCCGCCGCGTACCGGGCCTGGCAGGAGTCGACCGCCTCGTTCGAGACGAGCAACGACCTCTTCAACCAGCTGATCGGCCGATCCCGGCTGGACCTGTGCGCCCTGCTCAACATCGACCGCGCCAGCGGCCTTCGCTACCCGGCGGCGGGCATCCCGTGGTTCTCGGCGCTGTTCGGCCGTGACTCGATACTGACCGCGCTCGAGGCGCTGCCGCTCACCCAGCAACTCGCCGTCGACACGCTGGACCTGCTGGCCCGCTACCAGGCCGACGAGGACGCGCCGGAGCACGACGCGGAGCCGGGCAAGATGCCGCACGAGTTCCGGTTCGGCGAGATGGCCAACTGCGGCGAGACGCCCATGTCGCGCTACTACGGGTCCGCCGACAGCACTCCGCTGTGGCTCGTCCTGCTGTCGGAGACGTACCGCTGGACGGGCGACCTGGCGCTGGTCGAGCGACTGTGGCCCAACGTGGAGCGGGCGATCGAGTGGATCGACCGCCACGGCGACGCGGACGGCGACGGGTTCGTGGAGTACCGGCGTCGTAATCCGCGCGGCCTCGAGAACCAGGGCTGGAAGGACTCCTGGAACTCGGTCCTCCATGCGGATGGCTCGCTCGCGGCGCCGCCGATCGCGCTGGTCGAGATCCAGGGCTACGTGTACGACGCCCGGGTCCGGGTCGCCGACCTGGCCGCGCGGCTGGGCCGGCACGAGTTCGCCGAGGAGCAGCGCGCCGCCGCCGCGAGCCTGCGGTCCCGCTTCGACGAGGCGTTCTGGGATCCCGCCGCCGGGGCCTACGCCATGGCGCTCGACGCGGACAAGCGGCGGGTCACCTCGCTGGCCAACAACGCCGGGCACTGCCTGTGGAGCGGGATCGTCCCGGAGCAGAAGGCGCGCGCGGTGGCCGACGCGCTGCTGGAGCCGACCCTCTTCAGCGGCTGGGGGATCCGGACCCTGTCCCGGAACCAGCCCGGCTTCAACCCCATCGGCTACCACGTCGGCTCGGTCTGGCCGCACGACAACGCCATCATCGCCGCGGGCCTCGCCCGCTACGACCTCCACGCCGAGTCGATGACCGTGGCCAGCCGGATCCTCGAGTCGGGCTACCGGTTCCGCGACATGCGCCTGCCGGAGCTCTTCTGCGGCTTCGATCGCCATCGGACCGACCTGCCGGTGCCGTACCCGGTCGCGTGCGTGCCGCAGGCGTGGTCCGCCGCCGCCCCCTTCCTGCTGCTGCGGACCATGCTCGGCCTGGAGGCGAACGCCCATCGGGGCCGCCTCGACCTGATCCGGCCCATGCTCCCCGACTGGCTGAGCGAGCTGGTGGTGCGCGACCTGCGCGTGGGCGAGGCGAGCATCGACCTGCGGGTGCGGCGCGAGGACGGCGTGGCGGGGGTCGAGGTGCTGGGTCGCCGCGGGCCGCTGGATGTCCAGGTCCGTCTCTGACCCGCCGGCCGAAATCGGCCCGCTGGTCGACGCGGTGACGCGGCGCCTGCGACGCTCGGGATCGCCGTCCCCTCGCCTGGACGCCGAGCTGCTGGTCGGTCATGCCGTCGGTCGCGACCGGGCGTGGCTCCACGCCCATCCTGAGGCCGGCCTCGACACCGCGTCGCTGGCGGCCCTGGAGGGCTGGGTCGACCGGCGCGAGGCGGGCGAGCCGATCGCCTACATCCGTGGCTACAAGGAGTGGCTGTCGCTGCGCATCCGGACCGATCCGCGAGCGCTGATCCCGCGCCCGGAAACGGAGCTGCTGGCCGAGGCGGCGATCGCCGAGATCGCGTCGCGCCTCACCACCGACGACGCCCACCTGCGCGAGCATCCCATCGTTGCCTGGGAGGTGGCCACCGGCTCGGGGGCCGTGGCGGAGGCGCTGGCGCTGCGGTTCCGGGCCGCGCTCAGTCTGGGACGGCTCCGCCTGGTTGCCAGCGACCTGTCCCCGGATGCGCTGGAGCTGGCGGCCGAGAACCTCCAGGCCGGCGGCGTCGCCAGCCTGGTGACGCTCCAGCTCGCCGACCTGCTCGACCCGGCCGGCACCGCCCTTCCCCGACCCGACGTGGTGATCGCCAACCTGCCCTACGTCCCCAGCGACGAGGTTCCGCGCCTGCCGGTGGCGGCCTCCTTCGAGCCCCGGTCCGCCCTTGACGGGGGGCCGGACGGGCTGGAGCCGATGCGCAGGCTGCTCGCCGAGCTGGCGGCCCGGCTCGCACCCGCCGGTACGGTGCTGCTCGAGGTGGGTGCCGGGCAGGCGCCGACGGTGCACGAGGCGGCCGAGGCGCTCGAGCCGCCGGTGGCGGTCGACGTGCTCGCCGACCTGGGCGGCGTCGAGCGGGTCGTAATCCTGCGCGCCAGGTCGTGACCGAGCGGCTGCCGGCCGATGAGGCGGGCCTCGCGCGCGCGGCGCAGATCCTGGCCGGCGGCGGCCTGGTCGCCTTCCCCACCGACACCGTCCACGGCGTCGCCTGCCGGCCCGGCGATCCCGACGCGCTGGGGCGCCTGTTCGAGCTGAAGGGACGCCCGCCGGAACAGCGTGTCGCGTGGCTGGTCGCCGACCTGGAGCAGGGCCGCTCCCTGGGCCTCGAGATCGACGACCGCGCCGAGCGGCTGGCGGAGCGCTTCTGGCCCGGCGGCCTGACCCTCGTCCTGGCGGCCGGGCCGTCGGCGCCCGACGACGCGCAGCCCACGCTCGGCATCCGCTCCCCGGCGCACGAGACGACGCGCGCCCTGCTGCGGCTCACCGGTCCGCTGCCCACCAGCAGCGCCAACCTGCACGGCTACCCGGACAGCTACGGCACCGACGACGTGCTGGTGGCGCTCGCCGGCAGCGACCTGCTGGACGCGGTGGTGGAGGGCGTCTCGCCGCGCGGTGTGGCGTCGACGGTGGTGGACCTGAGCGTCACGCCGGCGCGGCTGCTCCGGGAGGGGGCCCTGCCGTCCGAGGCGCTGGCCGAGGTAGTGGAGCTGGCCGGACGCTAGACTCTGGCCCACCATGCGCGTCGCCATCGGCTCCGACCACGCGGGGTTCGCGCTGAAGGGGGAGCTGTGCACGCTGCTCGACGAGCTGCGGGTCGAGTACCGCGACTTCGGCACCTACACGCCCGAGACGGTCGACTACCCGGACTTCATCGCGCCGGTGGCGCGGGCGGTGGCCCGCGGCGACTACGAGCTGGGGATCGTGCTGGGCGGCAGCGGCACCGGCGAGGCGATCGTGGCCAACAAGGTGCGCGGCATCCGCTGCGTGCAGGCCGCCGATCCGGTCACCGCCCGGCTGTCGCGGGAGCACAACGACGCCAACGTCCTGTCGCTCGGGGCGCGGATCGTGGGACCGGAGGTGGCGCGCGAGTGCGTGCGACAGTTCCTGGCCGGCGAGTACAGCGGCGGGCGCCACGTCCAGCGGCTGGAGAAGATCGCCCGGCTCGAGGTGGAAGAGTCGGGCGGTTGACGATCGAGTCGTTCGGCCCCGAGCATCTCGCCGCGGCCGCCGAGCTGCTGGCCGCCCGTCAGCGACGGCTGCGCTCAGCCAGGCCGGAGCTCCCCGAGCGCTTCGCCGATCCCGCCGCCACGCGGCCGCTGCTGTCCGGCCTGCTCGAACGGCACGGCGCCCACGGCGTGGTCGCCGTGCAGGAGGGATCGGCGGTCGGGTACCTGCTCGGGTATCGGCGCACTGAGGAGATCTGGGGGCGCGCCTGCTGGAGCCCGGTGGAGGGGCAGGCGCTCGACGCGGAGGTCGGCGCGGATCTGATCGGCGACCTGTACGCGGCCTGGGGGCAGCACTGGGTCGAGCGGGGGGTCTTCCGGCACTACGTCCACGCGCCGCACGACGACCCGGATCTGCTCGAGACGTGGAGCCTGCTGAACTTCGGGAAGATGCAGGCGCACGCCGTGGGGGCGATCGCGGACGTGGCGGTGGACCCGCCGCAGGGGGTCGAGATTCGCCGCGCCATGCCGGACGACCTGGACCTGATGATGCCGCTGGCGCCGCTCATCTCCCACCAGCTGATCGGCGCGCCGGCGTTCGCCATCAGCCTACCGGAGCGCTTCGACACCTTCCGCGAGGAGTGGGCGGAGGAGCTCCGCGATCCGGACGCGCGCATCTGGCTGGCCCTGGCCGACGGGCGGGCGCTGGCCATGGCCGGCTTCTACCCCGCCGATCCGGGGCCGATGGTCCCCGACGACGCCGTGGAGCTGGCGGTGGCAATGACCCTGCCCGAGGCCCGGCGACGCGGCCTCCAGCGCGCGCTGCTAGGCGCCGGCTTCCGCGAGGCCGCCGCGGCGGGAGCCGGCTGGTGCATCACCGACTGGCGGACCGCCAGCCTGGCCGCCGCTCGCTCGTGGACGGCGATCGGGTTCCGGCCGACCCACTTCCGCCTCCACCGCCACGTCGACGAGCGGATCGCCTGGGCCCACGGCCGGCACGCTTCCTGACCCCGCCCGGCGGCTACACTCGTGCTTCAGCGAGTGGAGGAGAGCGCAGCATGGACCTGTGGGCGCCGCTCGAGCGCGAGGATCCCGAGATCTGGCAGGTGGTCCGCGACGAGGAGCGGCGGGCCGCCACCAACCTGGAGCTGATCGCCAGCGAGAACTACCCCAGCCGGGCGGTGCTCGAGGCGATGGGCACCGTCCTCACCGCCAAGTACGCGGAGGGGTATCCGGGTCGGCGCTACTACGGCGGCTGCGAGGTGGTGGACGTTGCGGAGAACCTGGCCCGCGATCGGGCAAAGGAGCTGTTCGGCGCCGAGCACGCCAACGTGCAGCCCCACGCCGGCGCGCAGGCCAACATGGCCGTCTACCACGCCCTGCTGGAGCGCGGCGACACCGTGCTGGGCCTCTCCCTCGACCAGGGCGGCCATCTGACTCACGGCTCACCGGTCAACTTCAGCGGCCAGTACTACAACTTCGTCGCCTACCACGTCGAGCGCGAGACCCACCTGATCGACATGGACG
>CAYXZN010000059.1:0-10955 GCA_964469325.1 uncultured Steroidobacteraceae bacterium | reverse complement strand
CCGGTCGCCTGCTCGCTCCTGGTCACCAGCGCCGGCACGAAGCTGACCGCGGCCCACGCCAGCCCGAAGGCGCCCGCCAGGGCCAGGATGAGCAGGAAGCCGAGGGGGCCGGTGGCGATCCGGACACCCAGCAGCAGGCTGACGGTCAGCACGATCCCCGCCATGGCGGCCGCCTGGAGGAAGAGGGGCACCATCTCGCCGGCGAGGATGGACCAGCGCCCGATGGGAAGAGCACGGAGCCGGTCCAGGTACCCGTTGCGGTGCTCGACCAGCATTCCGAACCCCGACCAGGCCACGGCCATGAAGGCCGCGAAGGTCACCTGCCCCGGCGCGAGGTAGGCGAGGTAGCTGTCCTGCGCGCCGAAGCCCGGCAGGCGGACGATGTCCTGGAACAGCTGGCTGAAGATGAGCAGCTGGATGAGCGGGAAGAGGATGACGCTGATCCAGTTCGACGGCACCCGGATGAACCGGCGGGTGGTCCGCAGCCCCAGGTGGTAGGTCTCGTAGGCGAGGGTGGACATCGGCGTCTTGTCCTCACCAGCCGATGATGATCGGCTGGTCCGCGGCCTCCTCGCGGATGCGCCGGCCGGTGTACTTCATGAACACGTCATCGAGGCTCGGCTCGCTCATCTGGAGCCCGGCGATCTCCAGGCCATCGCCGTCGAGCCGACGCAGGATGGCCGGGATGGCGCCGCTCGCGTCCCGCACCGCGAGGCTGACCCCGAGCGGGTGGGGCGTCACGGCATCCGGCTGAACGACGCCCGCCAGGAGACCGCGCAGGCGGTCGAGGTTTCCATCGGCGCCGATGCTGCGCCCGCCATCGGCGGACTCGAGCTGGAGGACGACCGTGTCCGCGCCGACGCTGCGCTTGAGGTCCGCCGGGGACCCATCGACCACGATCTGACCGTGGTCGATGATCGCCAGGCGCGAGCAGAGCCGATCCGCCTCCTGCATGTGGTGGGTGGTGAGGAGCATGGTCGTGCCGCTGGCGTTCAACCGCTCGAGCTCTTCCCACAGGGCAACCCGGCTCTGCGGGTCGAGGCCCTCGGTCGGCTCGTCGAGGATCAGCAGCTCGGGCCGGTGCATCAGGGCGCTCGCCAGATCGAGGCGTCGCTTCATGCCGCCCGAGTAGGTCCCGGTCAGCTTGCCAGCGACGTGCGAGAGGCCGGTCAACTCCAACAGCTCGGCGCTGCGGCGGCGGATTTCGGCGGCGGGCATGCGTCGCAGCCGCCCGGCCAGCTCGAGGGTTTCACGGCCGGTGGAGAAGGCATCGAGCGCCGGCGTCTGCAGGGCCAGCCCAAGGCGTCGGCGGGCCTCGTGCGGCTCGTGGGCGACGTCGAAGCCGGCAACGCGAGCCTCGCCGGACGTCGCCTCCAGCAGCGTGGCGAGGATGCGGATGGTGGTCGTCTTGCCCGCCCCGTTGGGTCCGAGGAACCCGAACAGCTCGCCCCGAGCAACCTCGAAGCCGATGCCGTCCACGGCGCGCGTCTCGCCGCCGTAGACCTTGACCAGGTCGCGGACCTCGATGATCGGTTGGGTGTCCACTCAGAAGGGCTTGAAGGCCATCAGCCACAGGATGAGGAGCAGGCCGATGGCGCCGATGGCGGTCACCCAGTGCGGCCGGGTCGAGGTGAGCAGGAGCGCCAGCTCGGGCTGTGGCAGCGGTTCCGGGGGCGGCGCGTCCTTGCCGTCTCGCATCCCCTTCTGCCCGATGCCGTGCCGCAGCGCCTCGAAGTACGGCGAGGCGAGCGCTCCCATGGCCACGAACAGGACCACCAGCAGCGCCAGGGAGGCCCAGATCCAGAGCCGCCCCCACCAGTCGCCGAGGAAGCCGGCGGCGATGCCCGTCACCAGCAGGAGCAGCAGCGCCGCGTACGAGACGCCGAGGCTGTAGGCCGAGACGTCCAGGAGCGCGCCGATGCGTGTCGGGTCACGCTCGCCGCGCAGCTTCAGGGACACGACCGCGGAGGCGCCGTGGGCGAGGACGAAGGCGAAGCCGCCGACCACGTGCAGGAAGACGAGCCAGGGGTACAGCTCCATCGCCTAGACCTCCTCGGGCGTCGGGGTGGGGGCGGACACGACGCTGCCATTCTGCCGGTAGAGGGCCGTCGCGCGGCGGGCGATCAGCACCCCCAGCCAGAAGACGAGCAGGGCGTTCGGCGGGTGAAGCGCGGCGACGGCCGGCACCTGGTCGCGCAGCCCGGGCAGCGACGGCTGCACGACCGCACCCATCACGAACAGCGCGAGGCAGAGCCAGACCGTGCGGCGTCCGGCCCGCGCCGGCCAGGCCAGCAACAGGACGAGGATCGGCAGGTACGCCACCCCCCAGCCGAACTCCACGTGCAGCCGCATGTCGCCGGCCCCGAAGAGGCCGACCCCGGCGAAGAAGACCTGGGCGATGACCGCCCCGACGAAGAGCCAGGCAACGGCCAGGAAGGCAAGCCGCCAGGCGCGCATCGGTCAGGCTCCCGTCGCCTCGAGGCCGGTCCGTGCTCGATGCGCGAGGCTGATCGCCAGCCAGAAGATGACGATGGCGTTCACCGCGTGGAAGGCCGCGAGCAGCGGCAGCCCATCGGCCAGCGAGGGGAGCAGCGTCTGCACGGCGTACAGGACCAGCAGCAGCACCGTGAGCGCCAGCACCCGTGGACTCACTCGACCGACCTTGCCCACCAGCAGCATGCCGGGGAGCAGCCAGCCGTACGTGTAAGCAAAGTCGGCGTGCACCGAGTGGGCGATCCCCGCGTCGAACAGGTCGAGGCCGACCAGGAACAGCTGCACGAAGAGACAGGCCACGAACAGCCAGGCCAGCCCGACGTAGGCAGCGCGCGCGTACCGAACCAATGGATCCACTCTACTCAACGAGCCACACCCTAGAACATCGCCGCGTCCGAGTCCCGCCGTCACGGGGCCGCCGTCCCGAGGGCCCAGGGAATCGCCGCCGCAGGGTCACCGTCCCTCGCCGCGTCACCGTCCCTCGCCCCCCATTCCCGACTCCCGCGCCCGGACGATGGCCTGGGAGCGATCGACGACCTGGAGCTTGTTGAGGATCACGCTGACGTTGTTGCGCACCGTCTTCTCGCTGAGCCCGAGGCGCCGCGCGATCGCCTGGTTGCTCTCCCCGCGGGCGATGTGCTCGAGCACCTCCCGCTCGCGCTGAGTCAGCTCCGGGAAGGGGCGCGCCACCGACGCCTCGGCGGCCGCGGCGAAGAAGGCGGAGATTCGACGAGCGACACCCGGTCCGAAGATCGACCCGCCGCTGGCCGCCGCCTCGATCGCACGCACCAGCTCGTCCCGGCCGGCCTCCTTGAGCAGGTAGCCCCGCGCCCCGGCCCGCATGGCGGCGAAGACGGAGTCGTCGTTCTCCAGCATGGTGAGCACCAGGACGGCGGTCTCCGGGTGATCGCGGGTGATCTGCCGCGTTGCCTCCACGCCGTTGAGGACCGGCATCTGGAGGTCCATCAGGACCACCCGCGGCCGCAACGTCCCCGTCAGCCGAACCGCCTCTTCCCCGGTGCCAGCCTCCCCCGCCACCCGCACGTTTTCCACCGTCTCGAACAGGGCCCGGATGCCCGCCCGATAGGCCGGATGGTCGTCGGCGACGAGAACCGATATGGGCTCCATCAGCCCGACCCCTGCTCGACCGGCAGCCGGGCGACAACCGCCGTGCCCGAAGACCCGTTTGGACCGATCTCGATCGCGCCGCCCAGCTCGGCCACGCGCTCGCGCATCGAGCGAAGCCCGACGCCGGAGACCGCTCCGGCGCGCATCCCCACCCCGTCGTCGCGAATCTCCAGGCGAAGGTCGCCGTCAAGCTCGATCCGCACCGCGCACGACCGCGCTCGGGCGTGGTTCACGACGTTCGTCAACGCCTCGAGCGTCACGCGGTATGCAGCCGTCTCGACGGCGGCCGGCAGCGGCGGCAGCTGACGGGACACCGTCACCTCCACCTGGAACCGCCCGTCCGCGGAGAAGTGGGCGGCTCGCTCCCGCAGCGCCCCGACCAGGCCCAGCTCGTCGAGCGACGGCGGACGCAGCTCCCGGGCGATCCGGCGCACCTCCCGCACCGCCTCGGATGTCTCGGCTTCCAGGTGACGGAGGATCTCCTTCGCGCGGGCCGGATCCTCGTCCAGCGCCGCCTGGGCGGCCTGGAGCTGGAGCCGGCTGCCGGCAAGGGTCGGACCGAGGCCGTCATGGAGCTCGCGCCGCAGCTGTCTCCGCTCCTCCTCGCGCGTGGCGACCAGCCGCTCGCGGGATCGCTGCAGCTCGAGGTTCAGCCCCAGGGCGTACGCGGCAGGCGCCGCCTGTCGGGCGAGGTCGGCGAGCAGCCGGCGATCCTTGCCGCTCATAGGACCGTCGTCGCGCGGGGAGATGAGCAGGCGACCCACGCGGTCTCCCTGGTGCAGCAGCGGCAGCGCGATGGCCTCCCCCGTGGGCCGGCCCCGGGATTCGGCGAGCAGGATTCCCTCCTCTCCCTCGACCTCGATTGCGACGTACGGGATGCGCAGCGCGTCGGAGACGCTGCCGACCACCGCCGCGAGCAGCTCGCGCGGCGCGAGCGAGGTCTCGATCCGCTCGGCCAGGCGGGCGAGCGCCCGGTATGGGTCGTCCCGGTCCCCGTACATCAGCCGGTTGACGCCGCGCTGCAGCGCGTCGCGGACCGGCTGCGCGAGGAGGACCACGATGCCGGTGGCCACCAGCGCCGCCGCAAAGCCGAACTGGTCCCGGACCATCAGAATCGTCCCGCCGACCAGGACGACGTAGACGAGGGCGATGGCAACCGTCAGCACCCCGTACACGAGGGTGCGGTTGACGATCCTCTCCATCTCGAACGCGCCCAGGCGCAGCACCACCCAGGCGATGACCCCGACGATCGGGACGGCGAGGAGCGCCGCACTGGACCACGGCAGCAGCGGTCCGCCGATGACCAGCGAGGGGATGAGCCACAGGACCAGCCAGACCAGGGCGACGCCGCCCAGCCCTCCCATCAGGATCGCGTAGCGCCGCCGATCGGCGCGGTCGGAGAGCGTCAGCAGGCGAATCGGGATCGCCACGGCGATGAGCGCGGCCGCGCCGATCATGGTGGCCGACTCGACGAAGCCCACCTGCGCGAACCACGCGACGGCGGGCTCGCCGACGAGGTGGCCCCGGAGGATCAGCACCGTCGCCGCCGCGCTGGGCAGCAGCGCCAGGAGGATGGCCGGGCGGCGATGGCGGACCAGCCAGCCCGGCGGCCTCGGAAAGACGAAGCCGAACGCCCCGAACGCGGCCAGCCCCAGGAAGTACAGGGGCGAGAAGACGACGTGCATCGGCAGCAACGGACCGGAGACGAGGTCGTTGACACCGAACCATCGCCAGAACGTGCCGGGCAGGAAGGCGGCGGCGGTCAGCAGCAGCAGCTGGGCCGCGGGATCGCGCGGCCGGTGGACGAAGACGAGCAGGGCGATCGCCACCAGGGTCGGCATCGTGAACAGGGGCGCCCAATCCTCGAGGACGAGCGTCTCGAGCGGGAACGGGGCCAGCGGCTGCAGAACCTGACGGGTGCCGGACTCGGAGACGACCTCGTACGTCAGCGGGCCCGGGAGGGGCCGCGAGCCGAGATCGAAGGGCGAGCGGACCACGGCGGCGATCGGCTGCCCATTGACGTGGGTCACCGCCTCGCCTGGCTGCAGCCGCGAGACCTCGCCGACCGGCCGCTGGAGCCATCCCGCGCCGCTGACGGCGTTTCCGATCTGCCACGGCTGCCACTCGGTCCCGTCCCAGGGCGACGTCGCCCGGACGAGAAACAGCGCCGCCGCCAGGACGATCGCGCCGGCCGCGAAGGCCCCCACCAGGGCAGGCCGGACACTCTCCCCGCTCCGACTCGCGGCGCGCAGCGCAGTGACGGTCATCGGCCTTTCCTCGGGCTCAACCCTATCCCTCCCGGTCAACCGCCAGGCCGCTCGATGGTACCGGCGGACGGGACGCCCGTCCCCCACCGCCCGCGGCGTCCTCCCTCGCCGGCGAGGACGAGCGCCTCATGCGCCCGGGAGCTATCCGCTCCCAGAGTTCGGGTCGAGTCGCCCGTCGCGGCCGCCGGCCGTCGACCCGACCGGATGGGAGGATTGGAGATGAGGCGTCGCCTCACCAAGCGAGCGCCAGGCATCGCTCTCACGACCGGCATGGTGGGCCTGACGCTGACCACGGCGGTCATCCACTTCACCCTGGGCGGGGTGCTGTTCCTGCTCAACGCAGCCGGCTACCTAGGCCTGGCCGTGCTGATCGTGATCGGCGCGTCCGTGCGCCACCCGATCGTCCACCGGTTCGGCTGGTTCCCGCGGCTGGCGCTCACCGGGTACACGGCGGTCACCATCGTCGGCTACCTCGTCATCGGCCCCTACATCGCGCTCGGCTGGATCACCAAGGGCGTCGAGTTGACCCTGCTGGTGCTCATCGTGCTAGACGTCCGACGTGTCCACGGCGGGCCGCGGTCGGCGCTGCGCGAGGCTTGGAGCTCGACCAGCTGGCTCGCGTCGAAGATTCGACGGGGGCAAGCTCGCCGATCGACGGCCGAGGCGACCGGGCGGGGCGTACGACCGTGATGCGCATCCGATTCACCCTCGCCGGCTGCGCCCTCGCGCTGCTCGCTGCCGGCTGCGGGATCGCTGGCGGGGCAGAGGCCACCGATCCCTCCCGGGTCGATCTGGTCATCACGGCCGAGGCGATGGCGTTCGACGCGAGCGAGCTCGAGCTGCCCGCCGGCCGGCCGCTCAGCGTCCTGTTCCGGAACCGGGACGGCGCGCTCCACAACGTGGCGATCTACCGCGACGGCGAGGACGGTGAGTCGGTCTTCGCGGGCGAGCTGATCGGGACCGGGGAGGTCATGTACACGCTGCCACCGCTCGAGCCGGGCGGGTACCCCTTCCGCTGCGATCTCCACCCGTCGATGGCCGGCCGGATCGTGGTGCGCTGAGTCTGCCCGGCGACCAGCTCCGGAGCTGGGTCGAGCCTACGGAGCCGATGGGCCAGGACGCCAGCGGTATGCGGCGAACGCCCCGAGGACGCCGAAAGCGATGATCCAGACCACCGACAGGACCTCCTCGATCGGGTTGGTGATATTCAGCAGTGCAACAGCGCCATAGGCCACCAGCCAGGCGACGCCTGCCACCGTCGACCACCCGACCAGGCCCTCGGCCGGACGCAACAGGAGCGCCAGCCCCATCACCGCACCCACCGCGGCTCCCACGATGAAGAGCGCGAGGGTCAGCGGATCCGTGAGAAAGAAGGCGATGCCGGCGCTGCTCAGCCCGGCTATCAACCACAGCACGCCGGCAACACGGGGACGATTCATCTGACTCCACCTCCTCTCGGCAGATGCTCATCCGTCGGTCGTCCCGCCCGAAACGGGCGGTGGTCCCGTCCGGCCGGGCACTTTCGACGTCGACCTGGGTGCCCGGCCCGGGTGGGACCGACGCCACTTCAGGCCGGGACGTGCCGCAGGGCAGCATGAAGCCGCAGAGGAGGCCGTCGTGAGCACACGCCTGCCCGGTTTGGTGCTCGTCATCGCGGCTGTGGTCATGGTGACCGGCGCCGTCATCGGGTTCGTCGCACCGTCCCTGCGCGATGCGCCGCCCTTCGTCACCGAGGATGTCGGGAGGAGGGCGTCGGCCATCGGGGGCAACCCCACCGCCTGGGTCTGGGCCAACGGGCTGATCGCGGCCGCGGCCATTCTCGCGACGCTCGGGCTGGCCGCCATCACGTTGCGCTTCCGGAACGCCGGCCGCGTGTGGTCCCTGGTGGCGCTCGTCACCTTCGCGATGGGCGCGACGTTCGGCGTCCTCGACCGCGTGATCAGCATGCAGGTCACGACCTGGGCCGCGCAGCGCTACCCAGATCCGACCGCGGTCATGATCTGGGACACGTTCGAGCGTCTCCGCTTCGGAGCGGTCTTCCACGTCCTAGCCTTTGTCTCCATCGGCCTCTACGGGCTGGCCATGACCGCGACGAAGGGGGTGACCGGGCTGGGGAAGGGCTTCCTCACGATCGGCACCGCCGGCATCCTCCTCGAGCTCGCGAGCGCGGCGATCCCGGCCTACGTGTTCCTCGCCACCGCCGCGCTCGGGGTTGCGAGCTGGCAGCTGACGCCCGGCGTCAGGCGCCCGGCTTGAAGACCATCAGGCCGATGATCACCGCGAAGCTGACCAGCTCGAGCCGCGAGACGAGGAAGACCCGGTTGGTGAGCGCACGTCCGGCAGCCGACATCGGGCCCTCGGTCTCGAAGAGCTCCGCCGCGCGCTTCGACCGGGGAGCGAGGTAGACCGAGCCAGCGACCGCCGACAGCACCCACAGCGCGATCGCGGCCGCGATCCAGAACTGCTCGAAGCGCCAGGCCTGCACGGTCATCACCGCCCCAGAGGCCAGCAGGAGGAGGGACGCGGGAATGAAGACGCGCGTCCCCAGGTACTCCACGTTCCGGCCCAGCCGCGGCAGCTCGCCGGGGTCGTCCGAGCGGGAGGCGCGGAGCGCCAGGAGCTGCACATAGAAGGATCCCCCCACCCAGATCACCGCGCTCACGATGTGGACGTAGAGGAACAGCTGGTACACGGTCGTCTCGAGCCTCCGAGGTCCCGCCCAGCATACCCATCGGGATTGGGCGTGGGGCGATCGATCGCTCGCTCGCACGGTTGCCCGGCTCACTTTCCCTGGCGAGCCGGGACGCCGACCCCGCGACCGCAGGACAGTCGATCCACCATGCTCCGTCCCATGGTCCGTTGTGTCGAGATCGCGATCCGTCTCGATCACCCCGTGGAGCGCGTGTTCGCATACCTCGCCGACCCCGAGCGCTGGCATGAGTTCGCCCCGGCGGTCGCGCTGCGGCGGCGGATCGGCGACGGGCCCGCGGCGATCGGGGCGCGCTGGACGGCGATCGACCGGATCGGTCCGTTCAAGGTCCACTTCGTCGACGAGCTCGTGGAGCACGAGCCGAACCGGCGGGTGGTGTGGAGCTCATCGGCGCCGTGGAATGCGCGAACGGAGTACCGCTGCGCGCCGGAGCAGGACGGGACGCTGGTCCGCGCGCGCTACGAGGGGGATATCGAGGGATGGCTGCGGCTGGTCGGCTGGGTTCCGGGAGCCGTGCTGGCGAAGGTGCTCCAGCAGGATTTCAAGCGGCTGCATCGGCTGCTGCTGGCTCAGGGAGTGGGGCCTGTGACGGAAGGAGTCGCACGATCCTGATGCTGCAGCCGCCCGGCTCGCCGCCGCGGATCGAAGGCAGCAGATGATCGATGCCGACCGCCTCTGGCGCCTGATGCCCCTCAGCGGCATCGTCGCAGTTGTGCTGCAGGTCGTCGGATACCTTATCGGCGGCTGGTCGGGCTACCGTCCCCGGGGAGCCGACGCAGCCGCCATCTTCAGCGCCGACCCGGGCCGGATCGAGCTGGGCGCGCTCATCGGCGGCTTCTTCTCCCTCGTCTTCCTGGTGGCCTTCGTCGGTTCCGTCGCCGGTGACATCCGGCGACGAGCGGGCGACGAGCGCCTAGCGTCGATCGCTCTCGGCGGCGGACTGACGGTGGTCGTCGCGCTGGCGATCGGCTACCGGTTCCTCAACGCTGCCGCCTTCCAGGCTGCCGGGGCCGAGGGCATCAGCGGGGAGATGGCCGCGGTCATGTTCCGTCTCTACACCTCGTCCTTCGCCGGATTCGTCTCGTTCGGTCTCGCGGCGCTGATGGGAGCCACCGGCCTGGCCGCGCTGCGCGGCAGCCTGTTGCCGGCCTGGTTGGCCTGGACGAGCCTGATATCCGCGGTCGGACTCCTGACGCCGCTGCACGGACCGTTCGAGGGGCTCGCTCTTGGCTGGATCGTCGTCGTCAGCATCCTGCTGTACAGGAGTGCCTCCCCGGAAACCTTCGAGGCGCGCAATGCGGACAGAGCCACCGCCTGAGCGGCTGGACGTGCACGCGCCGTCGCTCGTGCCCGTGCCGCCGTGGGAGATCGGCCGTGCCGCCGAGCTCCTGGCCCGCACCTTCGCGGACGACCCAATGATGCGCTACCTGGTCGCCGACCAGCAAAGGATGCTCGACCGGCCGATGCCGCTGTATCGGGCATCCATCCGCATGGGACACCGATACGGCGTGGTCGAGACCACCCCCTCTTTCGAGGGGCTGGCCGTGTGGGTGCGCCCGGGCTCGACCGATTTCTCCGTGGGACAGATGCTGCGGACCGGGATGGCGACGGCGGCCGTGCGGATGGGCCTGACCTCGATGACCCGGTTCCTACGCTCCTACGGCCCGGTCGAGAAGGCGAAGAAGTCGGCGATCTCCGAACCCCACTGGTACCTGATGTTCCTGGGCGTCGAACCCTCGCTCCAGGGCCGCGGCCTGGGCGCGGTGCTCATCCGGCCCGGCCTCCTGCGCGCAGATGCCGACGGCGTCCCCTGCTACCTCGACTCCACGAACGTGCGGAATCTCACCTTCTACGAGCGCCACGGCTTCTTGGTCGTGGCCGAGGGCGTGATCCCCGGCGGGCCGCGCTTCTGGGGCATGCGCCGTGATCCGGCGCCAGAGAGGGGAATCAGGCCCTGAGCAGCCGCTCGATGGCGGAGCGATACCCCGGGCTGCGATAGTCGTTGAGCGGGTCGGGATCGAGCACGTGCTCACGCACGCTGCCGCCCCGTCGGAGGTAGAGCACCGGATACACCCGAGCCTCGGGGTCGGATTCGATGGTGGCGGCGACGGCCTCGGGACCGGCGGCATCGACGAAATGCGCCAGCGGCCAGGTTCCCTCGTCGCGGGGGCCATCGGCTTCGTCCAGGCTCACCACCCTGGCGAGGTAGGCCCGTTGGTTCCATAGCTCGGGAGCCAGCGTGAGCTCGGTGGTCAGGAAGTCCGGCAGCTCGTCCGGTGCGACACGCGGACGCGGCAGGGCCATCCCGAACACCGAGCTCGCGATGTGCCGGACCATGACGCCGGCGTTGTATCGGA
>CAYXZN010000058.1:0-10963 GCA_964469325.1 uncultured Steroidobacteraceae bacterium | reverse complement strand
CGGGGCCGCCGGCGGTCACGGGTTCAGCGGCGGGGAGGACGTTCATCGCCGCGCTGGACGCCGGGAGGCGGTCCGCCGCCGGTCGGCTGATCGATGTAGGCGGTCGGCACCTCCCAGCGGTGCTGGCTCGACCGCCCGTGGAAATCGCCCCGCCAGCGCGGCATCTTGCTCCCCGGGTCGTGACGGCCGCGCTGCCGGGCGCGGTCTCGCTGCTGCGCCACCCAGGTGAGCACGATCAGGCCGACCACCACGAACCAGAAGGCGTGGAACGGCGACACGCCGAGGACGAAGAGCAGCAGCATCCCGACCAGGAAGATGGCCAGCGCCAGCACGGCCACGATCATCCCGACACCTCCTCGATCTCGATCGGCTGGGCGCCGTCCCACAGGACGCGACGCCCCATCTCGGGGAGCTGGTCCATCCCCTCCACCAGCGTGGCGAAGTGGTTGCCTGCCAGCTGGCCGACCCTGGAGGAGAACGAGCAGGCGCCGTACGGGAAGAGGATCTCGCACTCGGACAAGTCGCCGGGATAGATGAGCAGCTGCCCGGGAGCGGGATGCGAGGTGTGGTTCTCGAACCCGACCTCCGGCCGGCGGTCACCGAACGGGATCCACGTCGACTCGCCGCTCCACCGGCAGTGGATCAGGTGGCTGCGCAGCGGCAGCCAGCGGCGAACCGCCTCCACCGTGTGGGGCGCATCGGCCTCCCAGCGGGCGGTAAAGTGAAGGTCGCCGACTCTGATCAGCAGGTCGCCCATCCGACAGGAGGATAGCGTGGCGAAGGCCTCGCCGACCATCTCGACCCACGTCCTCGACACCGAGCGCGGCGAGCCGGCCAGCGGCCTGGCGGTCGTCCTGTTCCGCCTGGGCGCGGACGGAGGCAGCGAGGTGGTGGCCGAGCACGAGACCGATGCCGACGGTCGGGTTCGCGACCTGCTGGACGGCGCGACCCTCGGGGCCGGTGACTACCAGCTCCTGTTCGACCTGGCCAGCTACCGTGGCGAGGAGTCCTTCTTCCAGGGCATGGCCGTCGCGCTCCGCGTCGAGGACGTGACGCGCAGCTACCACGTGCCGCTGCTGCTCGCCCCATACGGCCTGGTCACCTACCGCGGCAGCTGAGCCGATGACCGAACCGAGCCCGACTCTGCCCCCGATCGACGAGCTCGACCGGCTCGATCCCGGCGCCTTCACGGCCGCCGTGGCCCCGCTCTTCGAGGGGGCGCCCCGCTTCCTGGAGCGGCTGGCGGCGGCGCGCCCCTTCGGAAGCGACGAGGCGATGCTCTCCGCGGCGCGGGAGATCGCGCGGGCGGCGCCGGAGGATGAGCAGGTCGAGCTGCTGGACGCGCACCCGCGGATCGGGGCCGATCCCACCTCGGTCTCCGAGCTGTCACACACCGAGCAGGGCTACGACGAGGCGGACGCTCCGCCGAACGCGGACTGGGTGGACGAAGAGCTGGTCATCCTGAACGAGGCCTACGAGGCGCGCTACGGGTTCCGGTTCGCGGTCTTCGTGGCCGGGCGGGAACGGGCGGCGATCATCCCGCTCATCGAGTCCGCGTTGCACGCCGACGATCGCTCTGCCGAGCTGCGGCGGGGCCTGGACGACGTCATCGACATCGCCGCCGATCGGCTCCGGACCCTGCGCACGCTGCCGGCGACGGAGGCCTGATGCGCACCGAGATCCACTACGGCAAGGCGGACGTCAAGGTGTACCGCACGCACGCCTCGCCGCTGCGCGTGACACCCGTCCCCGAGTCGCCCTTCACCGGCCGGGACAACACCCTCTTCGGAGCGGAGATCGAGGTGATCGTGCGCGGCGATCAGTTCCTGGAGGCGTACACGCACGGCGACAACCGTCTGGTGGTGGCGACGGACACCATGAAGAACTTCATCCAGGTCGCGGCGCTTGGCTGCGGGTCCGCCACCCTGGAGGGGTGGCTACACGAGATCGGGAGCCGGTTCCTCGAGCGCTACCCGCAGATGGAGCGGCTGACGGTCAGCGGACGTGAGCTGCCGTTCAGCCCCGCGCTGGTCCCCGCCCGCGACGAGGGGGAGGGCGAGTTCACCACCAGCTCGGTCCTGTTCAGCCGCGACCGCAACGATGCGGCGGTGGCAAGGCTGGAGCTGGAGCGCATCGCTGACGGCGGGGTGCGGGCCACCGGCCTCGCCTCGGGCAGGCGCGAGCTCCAGCTGGTGAAGATCACCGGCTCCGCGTTCGCCGACTTCGCCCGCGACGAGCACACCACCCTCCCCGAGCGGCGTGACCGACCGCTGTACGTGTGGTGCGACGTCGGCTGGCGGTACGCCGATGTCGCCGATGCCATCGGCGCCGACACCTCCCGCTACGTCGCCCCCGAGCAGGTGGCCGACCTGTGCGCCGCCGTCTTCGACGAGTTCGTCAGCCTCTCGATCCAGCACCTGGTCCACGAGATGGGCCAGCGCATGCTGGTCCGCTGGCCGCAGCTGGCGGAGGCCAGCTTCGAGGCCCAGAACCGGCTCTGGGACACCGGCGCGGTCAGCGAGCAGGACGAGCGGCTGAGGGTGTACTGCGACCCCCGGCCGCCGTACGGGCGGATCGGCCTGGTCCTGCGCCGGGACGACGCCGACCGGTAGGACGCCGGTCAGCCGGTCGCGCGGAGCTCTGAGGCGAGGAGCTGGCCGACCTCGTCGCCGTCCATGGGCGCCTGGAAGTAGAAGCCCTGCCCCAGCCGGCCGCTCATGCCGACCAGCCGCTCCACCTGCTCCGTGGTCTCGATCCCCTCCGCGACCACCTCCAGCTTCAGCGTCTGTCCCAGCCGGAGCACCGAGCGCACGAGGGCACCGTCCTCCCCCGCCCTGCCGAGCGCGGCCACGAAGGACCGGTCGATCTTCAGCACGTCGATCGGGAAGCGCCGGAGGTGGCTGAGCGACGAGTAGCCGGTGCCGAAGTCGTCGAGCGCGATCCGCACGCCCACCGCCTTGAGCGCGCCGATCGTCTCCGCCGTTCCCTCGCTGTCGTCGAGCAGCGCGCTCTCGGTCACCTCGATCACCAGGCAGCCCGGCTCGATGCCGGCAGAGCGAATGGCCCGCTCGACGTCACCGACGAGCTCCGGAGAGCGGATCTGGCGGGCGGAGACGTTGACGGCCATGCTCAGCCCCTCGGGCGCGCCGCCCCGACGCCAGTCGGCCAGCTGCCGGCACGCCTCGTCGAGCACCCAGCGGCCGACGGGCACGATCAGTCCCGACTCCTCGGCCATGGGGATGAACTCCGCGGGGAGCGCGACGCGGCCGTCGGGCCGCACCCAGCGCAGCAGCGCCTCGACGCCCACCGGCCGACGGGTGGCGAGATCCACGACCAGTTGGTAGACGAGCCGGAACTGGTTGCGCTTCAGCGCCTCCTCGAGCGCCGATCGCAGCTCCAGGCGGCGAAGGGCGCTGGCGTGCATGCTCGGCTCGAACAGCTCGTGCCCGGCCTTGCCGCGCGCCTTGGCGGTGTACATCGCCGCGTCCGCGTTGCGCAGCAGCTCCTGGGCTGTCTTGCCGGCGGTGTCGGTCGAGGCGATGCCGATGCTGGCGGTGACCGCCAGCTGGCGGCCCTCGAGGGTGATCGGCTCGGCGAAGGCGACGTGGATCCGGTCGGCCACCAGCGAGGCGGCGGCGGCATCGGCGCCCTCGAGCAGGACACCGAACTCGTCGCCACCCAGTCGCGCCGCGGTGTCGCCGGGACGGATGCAGCTCGCCAGCCGCTCGGCCACCATCCGCAGCAGCTGGTCACCGGCCGAGTGGCCCAGGCTGTCGTTGACCGTCTTGAAGTCGTCCAGGTCGACGAACAGGATCGTGACCGGCTCGTAGCCGAGCCTGTCGCGTCGCGCCAGGGCGTGCTCGACCCGGTCGGCGAACAGGGCCCGATTGGCCAGGTCGGTCATCGGATCGTGGAAGGCCTGGTGCTCGAGTTGATCCTCGAGCGCCTTGCGCTCGCTGATGTCGCGGTAGTTGAGGACGAGGCCGCGCACGGCCGGGTCGTCGAGCAGGTTGGCCACGATGCCCTCCACCCACCGCCAGCCGCCGTCGGCGTGCTGCATTCGGACCTGGAGGACCGCCTGCCCGTCGGGCCGCTCGCCGGTGCCCGACAGGACCGTCCGCGTCCGCTCGGCGTCCTCGGGATGGACGAGATCGAAGATGCTCCCGTCAGGGCGGTCGGTCGGCGCGTAGCCGAGGACCCGCTGCACGGCGGCGCTCTGGTAGGTGATGACGCCCCGGCGGTCCAGCACGACCACGATGTCCGACGAGTTCTGGACCAGCGAACGGAAGCGGGCCTCGCTGGCGGACAGCTCGGCGGTCAGCGCCTGGAGGCGTCGGTTCTGGGTGCCGAGCAGCCTGGCGGCGGCGGCGAAGGCGAGCCATACCACGACCGCCAGCACCGTCGCGGCCCCCAGCGAGACGAGGAACACGTCGCGCCGGACCGATGCGACCCCCAGCTCGATCGGCCTGGCGTCCTGGTAGACCTCGTAGACGCCGATGGGGTTCCCGTCGGTGCTGCCCCGGATCGGAACGTAGATCTCCAGCAGCTGCGGCGGCAGGTTCGCGTCAGCCACCCCGTGGCCCGCGCTCTCCTCGTACTCCGCCACGCTCATGCCGCCGAACGCGGTGGCGAGCGACTCGTCGATGGAGAAGCGCTCCCCTTGGACCAGCGAGTCGGTCGAGTAGACCGCGCGCCCATCACGGGACCAGAGGGTGACCCGCAGCAGGTCCCCGGACGCCACCAGCCGGCTCAGCTGCGCCTCGATCTCGGCCTGCTGCGGCGCGTCGAGCGCCAGGTCCTGCTCCTCCACGATGGTGTCGACGTACCCGCGCACGATCGCCTCCGCGTTGTGGAGGGCGGCGGCGGTGGCCGAGTCACGCAGCCGATCGGCGGTCAGGGCCGACGTGACGAAGGCGGTGGCAAGGACCACCAGGCCGGTGACACCGACGACCGACGTGCGCAGCCCGGGTCGCCACGAGCCGGTCCATCGGAGGGGAAGGGAGCGCCGGAGGCGGCTCCACGGCCTCGCGCGCCCGGCCGCGCTCGACTGAAGCACCATCGAAGCGTACGCGGCCTCGCCGGGGTCGCCAGCGGGGACTTCCGTACTAGTGCATGCCCACCGTTGCCCCGCCAAGGTACCGGTCGGAGACGGGCTATCAGGAGGGCGGTGTGGTTCGAGCTCGGGACCTGCTGGGGGCAGCGCTGCTCACCGGCTGGCTGGCGGCCTGCCAGGCGCCCGGTGAGGTGCGCACCGTCGACCTGGCGCCGATGTCCCGCTCCGGCGTCAGCGGCACGGTCACCCTGACCGAGATCGGCGCTGCCAGGACGCAGGTGATCGTGTCGGTCGATCCGGCCGGCCACCCGGACATGCCCGCCCATATCCATCCCGGGACCTGCGACGACCTCGTCCCGCAGCCCCGCTACGCCCTGGCGAACGTGATGAACGGGCAGTCGGTGACCGAGGTGCCGGCGTCGATCGACGAGCTGCTGGCGGGCGACGTGGCGGTGAACCTGCACAAGTCGAACGCCGAGCTGGACGTTTACACGGCCTGCGCGATCCTGCGCTGAGCGAGTCCCCGTCCGGCCAGAGCGGCAGCTGCTCGGCGGGAGCGTCGCGCATCGCGAAGCGGGCGCCCGAGGCGCGGATCACCGCGAGGGCGCGCAGATCGGTGACCAGCACGGGCTCGCCGCGACGCAGCAGGAGGTCGTAGACCATCGCGACTCGGCCGGTGAGCAGCGTGACGAGCGGCATGGCGCACCTCCTGTGGCTAAAGCGGGGTCGCGCAGCCTAGCCGCCGCAGCCCACGAAAACCAGTCTTGACTTTCTGCGCCGATTCGTTCTCGGCACTCGATCAGAGCTCGAGCCGCATCCGGACGAGCGGGTCCCCTTCGATCATGGATCGCTTCTCGCCGATGGCCCTGCCGCCCATGTGCCGGTAGAAGCCTTCGGCTTGCCGGTTGCTGTCCCACTCGAGCCGGGTGACGCCGTGCCCACCGGAGACCGAAACGGCGTGCTCGAACAGCCTGCGGCCGATCCCCTGCCCCATTTCCGCAGGCTCCACGAACAGCTCTTCCAGCTCGGCCGATCCCGCTACGAACGTGACCCGAAACCAGCCCAGCGGCTCACCGCCACTCTCTGCCACCCACACCTCGTCCCGCTCCAGCTGCTCCGGTCCCAGCTGCAGGAGCCGGTCCGCCTCGTCGAGGAACGCCTGCGACCCACCCCAGTGCGCCTGGGAGCGCTGGGTCAGCTCGCGGAGCGCTCTCGCCTCGTCCGGCCGCGCCCGCCGGATTCGGCCTTCCGCCGACGCCCTCATCCCAGTCGAGGGTGGTCGATCGCCGGGCAGCGGTCCATCACCACCAGCAGGCCGGCCGCCTCGGCACGCTCGGCGGCCTTCTCGTCCACTACCCCCAGCTGCATCCAGACCGCCTTCGCGCCGATGGCGATCGCCTCGTCGACGTGCTGCCCGGCGCGCTCCGAGCGCCGGAAGATGTCGACCACCTCGATCGGCGAGTCGGGCGGACGGGTGGCTGCCGCCGTCGCCAGGTCGCCGTACGACGGGTGGCCGAGGATCTCGCCGGACCGCGGGTAGACCGGGACGATCTCGTAGCCCTGAGACGCCAGGTAGCGCGCGACCCCGTTGCTCGCCTTCCACGGCGACGGGGAGAGGCCGACCACCGCCCACACCCGGAATCGGCGCAGGATCTCGGCTCCGACGGCGGGGTCCGACCAGCGGGCGGCGTCGCTCATTCCTGGAGATCCAGGGGAGGGGTGTCGATCCGCTCGATGACCGCATCCCGGATGTCGGTCGGCCACGCTCGGCGGGTGATGTGGCCGTGCCAGCGGCCGGGGAGCCCGGCGACCTCGTCGCGCTCGCACCAGCGGTGCTCGAGGAAGCGCGTCTGGCCGTCGAGCTCCGGCAGCCGCACCTCCTGCGGCCACGGGTCGGGGTGGGCGAGGAACAGGAACCCGACGCCCACGAAGTGTCCCTCGTCCCAGAACTCGCTGATGCGGATCAGCCGATCGAGCCGGACCCGCAGGCCGGTCTCCTCCCGCGCCTCGCGCAGCCCGCAGTCGGCGATCGACTCGTCGGCCTCCATGGTGCCGCCGACCCCGCTCCACTCGACCTCACCGCGCCGCTCCTGGCGGATCATCAGCAGGCGGCCCTGGGGGTCGACGATCTCCACGCCGACGCCGATCAGGAATCGCTGGCGGCGAGCGGCGGGATCGCCGTGCGGCTCGGAGGTCATCGCGCGCGAGCCAGCTCCTGGAGGGCCGCCTTGATCCGCGCGTCCAGGCCGCCGTCGCCGCCCGCCACGGCGCCTGCTGCCCGCCGCGCCTCGGTGGTCGAGTAGCCGAGCGACTCGAGCGCTGCCACCACGTCCGAGTCGGCGGGTCCGGCGGCGCCGGCCGCGATGCCCGCGGCGTGGATCTTCTCCTTCAGCTCCAGGATGATCCGCTGCGCGGTCTTGCGTCCCACGCCGGACACGGAGGTCAGCATGTCCACGTCGTCGGTCACGATCGCCATCTGGAGGCGGGTCACCGGGTGCGCGGCGGTGATCGCGAGGGCCAGTCGTGGCCCGACTCCGGTCACCGTCAGCAGCAGCTCGAAGAAGGCGAGCTCCTCGGCCGAGCCGAACCCGAACAGCGCCTGCTGGTCCTCCCGGACGAGGTGGTGGATGTACAGGTGCGCGTCGCTGCCCGGACGGAGCCTGGCCAGCAGCGCCGAGGCGACCGCCACCCGGTAGCCGATCCCGCCGATCTCGACCAGCACGTGGTCGGACCCCTGATGTGCGACCGGGCCACGCAGGGAGCCGATCACGGCCCGGGCGGGACAGCCGCGGGGCGAGCGGCGGCGGCCGCCCTCGGCGTCGCGGCGGCGCGGTATAGCGCCCCGATCGCGGCCGCCAGGGCATCGCTGGCGTCGTCGGGTACGCCGTCCACGCTGATCGCCAGCAGCCTGCCCACCATGCTCGCCACCTGCTCCTTGGGGGCCGCCCCGTTGCCGCAGACCGCCAGCTTCACCTCATTGGGGGTCGGCTCGTCGACGGGCAGGTCGTGCTCGGCGGCGACCAGCAGGGCCACGCCCCGTGCCTGACCGACCGCCATCGCGGTCTGCACGTTGCGCTGGAAGTAGAGCCGCTCGACCGACACGATCGTGGGCCGATGCTCGGCCGCCAGGCGGCGCAGCGCGGTGTGGAGCTGGTGCAGCCGGGCAGCATCGGACAGCGAGGCATCGGTCCTGACGCAGCCGGCGTCGACCAGGCGCAGGCGGTTGCCCTCCATGGCGACTACGCCGAAACCGCAGGTGGCCAGTCCGGGGTCGATGCCGAGCGCGATCACGCCGGCATGGTAGTCGTCGACGCCCGCTCCCGGGGCGTCAAGCCCACAGCGTCAGACGACCTGCGCCTCGAGCTCCTCCATCAGCTCGCCGGGGATGTCGAAGTTCGCGTAGACCGCCTGCACGTCGTCGAGGTCCTCGAGGCGCTCCACGAAGGTGAGCACCTGCCGGGCCGACTTCTCGTCGGTGATCTCGACCCTGGTGGTCGGCTCCATCGACAGCTCGGCCGACTCGGGCTCGTAGCCGGCGCCGATGAGTGCCAGGCGCACCCGCTCGAGGTCGGCCGGCTCGCTGTAGACCACCACCGCGCCGGCGTCCGGTGGGCTCACGTCCGCCGCGCCCGCGTCGATGGCGGCCAGCGTCACCTCGTCCGGGTCCCGCCCGTTGAGCGGAATGCTGATCACGCCGCGCTGCTCGAACTGCCAGGCCACCGGCGACAGCGAGCCGCCCATCTTGTTGAAGACGCTGCGCACGTCGCTGGCGGTCCGGTTGCGGTTGTCGGTCATGGCGGCCACGATCACCGCCACGTTCTGCGGCCCGAACCCCTCGTAGGTGATCTCCTCGTACTGCTCGGCGTCCGACCCAGCCCCGGTGGCACGCTCGATCGCCCGCTTGATGGTGTCGGCCGGCATCGAGCTCGCCTTGGCCTTGTCGACCGCGATCCGGAGCCGGTAGTTCGCCTCTGTGTCTCCACCGCCCTGCCGGGCGGCGGTGATGATCTCGCGGGTCAGCTTGGTGAAGAGCGCCCCGCGCTTGGCGTCGTTGGCGCCCTTCTGTCGCTTGATCTGCGACCACTTGCTGTGGCCGGACATCGGCCCTCCCTTGTTACTCATTGAGCCCGGCGCTGCCGGTCGCGCAGCCGGACGGGCTGACGTTCACTTCGTGGAACCCGAATTCTACCAAGCGCCGCTCGGCGGACCCGATAAGGCGGCGATAAGCGCCCGAACGCACACTTGCCGGATGAGAGCGTGGCGGTTTGGCCGCAAGGTGTGTGCTCTGCGGGCGCGCCGAGGATGGACGCAGCAGGATCTGGCCGAGCGCGCAGGTCTCTCTCGCCAGGCGATCTGTCGGATGGAGCGTGACGCCGTTGCGGGCATGACGGTCGGCAGCCTCCAGAAGGTCGCGGACGCCCTCGAGGGACGGTTGCGGCTCGATCTCGAGTGGCGGGGCGCCTCGCTCGACCGGCTCGTCGACGCTGACCACGCTGCCCTGGCCGAGCTGGTCGCCCGGCTGCTGACGCACTGGGGCTGGTTGGTGCTCGCGGAGGCGAGTTTCAACCACTACGGCGACCGAGGTCGCTACGACCTCCTGGCCTTCCACCCGGCGCACGGGGTCCTGCTGGTGGTCGAGATCAAGACCTCCATCGGCGACATGCAGGACACGCTGGGCCGCCTGGACGTCAAGGTGCGGCTGGCGCCCCAGGTGGCCCGCGAGCGGGGCTGGCCGGCGGGACACGTCGTGCCGCTTCTCGTCGTTGCGCACAGCGAGGCGAACCGACGGCACGTGCGAGGCCATCCCGCCCTCTTCTCCGGCTTCCCCGTGCGTGGCCGATCCGCGCTCGCCTGGCTCCGCCGTCCTGTTCTTCTCCCGCAGGTCGGCCTCCTCATGTTCATGAAGACGCCGAATTCACACCGGGTGAGCACTAACTCGCGAATTTGCCGCAGAACGGCCGATATCGCTCACCCCGGGTGACAATCGACCCCATTTAGGGCCTGCGAGCGCCGGTAACGCTCACCTCACGTGAATTTGGCATCTTCGAGCGGCTGGCGAGTCGACGAGCGTTCAGAGAGCAGGGAGGGGCCGAGGCACAGCGGGAGATCGCCCGGCGCTCTCCTATAATCGGGGCCCGCATCTGGTCCACCCTGCGCGCCGCATCGCGGCGCATGAACCATGACTCTCGAGGAGACCGATGAAGCCGACCTCGCCTGACAAGATCCGGAACGTCGCCCTCATCTCCCACGGCGGCGCCGGCAAGACCAGCCTCGCCGAGGCGATGCTCTTCGACGCCGGCGCGATCCAGCGGCTCGGCAGCGTGGAGGCGGGGACCGCCACGCTCGACTGGGATCCGGAGTCCCAGAAGCGGAACCAGACGGTCGGCCTCTCGGTCGGCACGCTCGAGCACGACGGGGTGCGGATCACCATCGTCGACACCCCCGGCTACGCCGACTTCCAGGCCGACGTGATCGAGGCGCTGGCGGCGGTCGACGCGGCGATCGTGGTGCTCGACGCCTCCGCAGGGGTCGAGGTGGGGACCGAGGAGGTCTGGCGACTGGCCGATGAGCGCCGGCTCCCGCGATTCGTGTTCGTCAACAAGATGGACCGCGAGAACGCCAACTACGACGCGGCGCTCGACCAGCTGAAGGCGCGGTTCGGTCCCAAGATCGCGCCGGTCTACCTGCCCATCGGCTCGGCGGACTCGTTCCGCGGCTACGTCGACGTGATCGAGGAGCACGCCACCATCTATGAGGGCGGCAAGCCGACCGAGGCGCCCATCCCGCCCGAGCTGGAGGGGATCGAGCACACTCGCCGCGACGCGCTGCTCGAGGCGGCGGCCGAGGCCTCCGATGAGCTGATGATGAAGTACCTCGAGGGCGAGGAGATCAGCGACGAGGAGATCGGCG
>CAYXZN010000057.1:0-11078 GCA_964469325.1 uncultured Steroidobacteraceae bacterium | reverse complement strand
GTCGCCCATCGTGCGGAGGTGCGATTCCTAACAGCCTGGCTCCGCCGGCGCCGTCCGTTCGACCGTCGCCTGATCCGCGATCCTGCCGAGCGTGACCGCTACTGGGAGACGCTCAAGCAACGCCTGAGCGCCATCCAGCGCGAACGCGAGACCGCATCGACCGCCGACGAGCGGGCGCAAGCCGAGGAGCGGGTCGCGTGAGAGCCCTCCTCCCCGCCGCCCTGGCGGCGTTGCCGGTCGGCATCATCGGCGCCCTCGCCAGCGGCGCCTTGTACTACTGGCGGCTCATTCGGCGTCGCGAGCTGCGGCGACGACTCGAGCAATCCAACCTCCGAGCGCTGGTGCGCCTGTTCGTGGCTGAGGATCGTCTCGTAAACGGCGGCGTACAGGACTACCGAAAGCACGAGGCGGCTTCGAGCCGGTCACAATAAGCCGGGAATCGGGGCATCTATTCCCCACAGGTTCGTGGACCGCCCTTGGGGGCAATTCGTTCTCATGTCCCGTCCCCCTTGCCGTGCCGTTGGGGGAATGACGAATGAAACTCCAAGCGGCATCGGCAAGCAGAGAGGACGGGCTTATTCGGTTACGCCGACCTGGAAGGCAAACGGCGTGCCACTCCGAGGCCGCAGGTGCTATCAGCTTCCGCCGTGGTGCTACCGAGAACGCGAAGACGGTCCGGAGTCGATTCGCAATAAGAGGGGAGCCGACCTGTAGGGCAACCCGCGGGGGAAGCAGGAGCGAAACAGATCGGCTCCGGCGGCATCCTCTGCGAACCTGGACCGATCCGACAGGCCCCATTGGGACCATCGCGCTTCGGTACTCGCGTCTCGCGAAGGTCCCGCCATTGGCGCTCAGTACATGCCGCACAATAGCCGCGGAGCCGGTGTGCGGCATCTGTTCCCCCCGGATGCCGCCCGGCTCCGCTGCTTCCCCCACTGGGCAGACCCTACTGTGCAATCTGCGCGCCGCGCCATGGGTACGATGGTCCGGCCATGCCCCTCGCCGGTCTGACGAAAGCCTGGACCGAAGCCGGAGCGAATCTCGCCGCCCACCGTCTTCATCGGTGTAGGGTCAGGGCATGAGTGACAACGAGCCTTGCCGAATCTGCGGCCAGCCAATGACAGAGAGCCGAATACGGCAGCCGGTCCTGCCATTCCGTTTATGCCACCTGGCCCTGATCCAAACAGCGCGGGGCGGCCGTTCCTGGACCCGCTCACCCCGAGTGTCTAGAAACGCGAGCGACTCAATAAGCAGCCAGTAAATGGCCAGTAAGCGGTGGCACCTAGAGTCGCACCGGGCCGGGCTCCGTTGCCCCACGGGGCATCGGCCAGAGATGCCGAGCGTGTCAGGCGACCCGGGCCCTGCCGTCAAGAATTCTGGTCGGAAGGTCCACAGAAGATGCACCCCGGCTAACCCAACGGCGGGGCTTGAGACGGTTGCCTGTGTCGCGAGGCGTGATCGAGGTTCACGATTGCAACGTCGACCGCCCACTCGTCGTCGCCGACAGCTACCGTGCAGCCGGTAAGTGGCAGCCACTGTCGACCCGCGCTGGCGAGATAGCGCTCGGGGTCGGCACCCGGCGGCAAGTGGGCAGTACCGCTGACCCGGTACCGTCCAGCCTCAATTTCGACCGCATGTTGCCGGCGGGCGACGCGGTGGGGCGAGGGTGGGCGGGGCGCAGCGGCCACGGCGACGACCTGATCCAGATCAAGCTCGAGCCATTCGCCCGGCGACCCGTCTTCAGCGGCGGTCCTGATCCGCATGCGGTCGGCCTGGTTAAGGCCGTCGCTGACGCGACCTTCGAGCTTCGGAATCCAGCCCTCCACAATCCCGTCGATCCGGAACACGGCAATCGGGTCCCGCTCGCCGTCGGGCGAAGGCTGCGCGCCCGGTTGTCCGCTGCCTGCGGTCATTGTTCGCCCTGGTTGCGTTTGGTGAGGTTACAGCCAGTCCGGGCAGCGAGAACACCGGTCAAGCGAAATACGTTCAGATAACGCGGCTTCGCCTTCACTGTCGGCGGGCGGCGTCCGAAGAGGGCGGCGTCACCGAGCGCCGGGAGCCGTGGCGGGCCCGCGCATCGGGCGCCACGACCGCCGCGGTCCGATCCCGATCCTCGCGGCTGTCGAACACCAGCAGCACGTTGACCCCCCACGACTGGAGCACGGCCGCGGGACGACGGCCGGCCAGGCTCCAGAGGTCGCCGACGTCGACGCTGACCCAGCGGTCGGAGGCGACGGTGAGCCGCCGCGACGTGCCCGCGCGCTGGAGCACCAGGGCGCGGCCGCCCGGCTCGTCGGTCGCCGAGACCCGGGTCAGCACCACCGGCTCGGCGCGGATCCGGGCGCCGCGCTGGTCGCGGTCGTCGACGATCGCGGCTCTGACCGTCTCCCCCGCTCCCAGCTGGGCGGCGCGGCGGGCGGACCAGCGCGGCGATCGACGGAAGACCGGGTAGCCGGACTGGATGCCGACCACCAGCAGGGCTGCGACGCCGAGCGGCAGCCAGATCAGCATCCAGTTGACGTCGCGCTCGGGGACCGCCTCGCGGTCCACGAAGATCATGTGGAAGTCGAGCAGGTCGACGCTAGCCAGGGCGTCCTCGCCGGCGACGGTCGTCACCACCCGGGCGGCATTCCTCGTCTCCCCCAGCTCGCCCGTGATCGACTCGCGGTCGTCGACGGGGTTTTGCGAGCGGAGCAGGATGGCGTCACCGTCGTCCTCGACCAGCAGCGAGAAGACGGGCCGGCCTGGCCGCATCTCCTCTGCCGGCGTCAGGGTCCGGACCTGTCCGTGCAGCCGCACCCGGCTGGTCAGGGCCGAGACCCCGTCGGAAATGTCGTCGATGGTCATCACCTGCGGCTGGTTGCGGCTCCCCTCGATCCACAGCGGGACAGCCGTCGCCACCACCAGCAGGCCGATCAGCAGCCACAGCGCCGGGACCGAGGCACCGACCAGCCGGAACGGGGCGCGCAGGGCTGCGTCGAGCCAGTGGGCCGTGAAGCCGAGCGCCGCCAGCGGCCAACCGAGCGCGCTCATGACGGGCGAGTGCTCCGCGACACGAGCCGCTCCACGACCCCCAGGTACGCCTCCTTCTGCCGCCCCCACGCGTACGGAGCCGCCTGCCGGCGCGCCTCGCGACCCATCGCCTCGAAGCGCTCGGGGCTGGCGGCGGCGGCGGCGATGGCACCGGCCAGCGCGTCCGGGTCGCCGCCGGGGACGTACGAGATGGCGTCAGGGCCAAGGTGGGCGCGGAAGGTGGCGAGGTCCGACGCGATGGCCGGCAGCCCCATGGCGGCGTACTCCAGCAGCTTGGTGGAGAGCGACAATTGGAGGTACGGCTCCGGACGGGACGGCACCACGCCCAGGTCGGCGTCGGCGATCCGTCGCGGCAGCTCCTCGATCGGCACCCGACCGTGCAGGTGCACCCGGTCGGCCAGCTCGAGGCGGCCGATCAGGGCCTCCACCTCGGGCCGGAAGGGGCCGTCGCCGTAGACGTCGAGCTCGAGGTCGAGCCGCCCCGCCAGGCGGGCGACCGCCTCGACCAGCACGTCGAGGCCGTAGATGCGCTGGAGGTTGCTGTGGTGGATGAGCTTCAACCGGCCGTCCGCCATCCACTCGCGCCGCGGGTGACGGTCGGGGTCGAAGAGCCGCCCGTCGGCGCCGTTCATCACCACCGTCACCCGCTCTGGCGGCACTCCCCGGGCGATCGCCAGCGCCCGCAGCGGCTCGTGCACGGTCAGCATCTCGTCGGCCAGCCGCGCCGAACCGCGCGTGACCGCACTCACCAGCCCGGTCAGCGGCCGGCTCAGCCGTCCCCGGAAGCGGTCCTGGTAGAAGGCCGGCATGTCCTCGTGCAGGTCGAGCAGGATCGGCACGCCCGCGAACCGCTCGGGCAGAGCGGCTGCGGCGAGGAAGTCGGGCACGGTCGCCACCTGGACGAGCCGGTAGCGCCGGCGGCGATGCTCCCGGGCGAGCGCGACGGTGGCGAGCGCGGTGAAGGTGACGTACTCCGCCAGGTGGCCGGCCACCCCGCCGAAGGCGCGCCGGACCGGCAGCCGATGGACGCGGAGCGCGTCCGCCGCGTCGCGCTTCGCCTGCCCCGGCTCGCGCAGCACGAACAGGTCGGCCTCGAGCCCGGCCTCGACCAGCGCATCGGCCTGGCGACGGATGCGCGGATCGGCGGGGTAGGCGGCGTGGGCGACCAGGGCGACGGCGCGACGCATCCGTCAGTCGGCCTCGCCCGAGACCTTGGCTTCGTTCCAGAGCGCGTCCTTGGCCTCCGGATCGAGCTCGGCGAGGACCAGTCCGCGCCGGGCGGCCAGCGCCTCCACCGCGCGGTGACGGGCGACCCATCGCCGGTTCGCCGCCCGCAGCGCCTCCTCGGGGTCGAGCTTGAGCCAGCGGGCGATGTTGACCAGCGCGAAGAGCAGGTCGCCGAGCTCGTGCCGCTGCTGCTCGCGCCCCAGCGCCGCGGCCTCGCGCAGCTCCTGAAGCTCCTCGCCGACCTTCTCCCACACCCCGTCGATGGCCGGCCAGTCCCAGCCCAGGTTGGCGGCCCGCTCCTGGATCTCCCGGCTGGCGTGCAACGCGGGCAGCGACTTCGCGATGCCGGCGAATGCCGACTCGTCGCGGCCCTTGTCCCCCCGTTCGGCGGCCTTGATCGTCTCCCAGTTGGCCAGCACCTGGTCGACCCCGCTCACCTCGAGCCCCTCGAACACGTGCGGATGGCGTCGGACGATCTTGGCGGCGATGGAGCGGTAGACGTCGGTCAGGTCGAAGTCGCCGCGCTCGGCCGCGAGCTGCGCGTGGAGGATGATCTGGACGAACAGGTCGCCGAGCTCCTCGGCCAGGTCGGGCGGGTCGCCGCGCTCGATCGCCTCGACCGTCTCGTACGCCTCCTCGATCAGGTGAGGGCGCAGGCTCAGGTGGTCCTGGCGCCGGTCCCAGGGGCAGCCGTCCGGCGCGCGCAGCCGGGCCGAGATGGCGGCCATGCCGTGGGGCGAGGCGAGGTTGTCGTAGGGTCCGAGCGGCTCGACCAGCCAGTCCGAGCCGGCCAGCGCCGCCGCGTCGAGCTCCTCCATCGGCAGCTCGGCGCCGTCGTCCAGCCGCCGCACGGGGTGCCGGGGCGGGTAGAGGGACCGCAGCACGCCGATCGCGTCGCGCCGGGCGTGGCGGCCGGGGAGCGGTGGCTCGGCGGCGCGGTCGTCATCCGCGCGCAGGACCAGCAGCGGCAGGCTGGGGTCGAAGGCGACCGCCGGCAAGCGACGCGCGTCCACCAGCTGGAGGCCCGCACCAGGGTCGAGACGGGTCGCGTCGACCAGCGCCGCGAGGCGCTCCGCCGGCCGCGGGCCGCGTCCCGCCGGCGGCATCAGGGGACCGGAACGCCGGGCGGCAGGCCAGGGTCGGTCGCCCCGCCCGCGCCCTCGTCGTAGTCCGGCGCCACCCAGACGTTCGCCATCTGCCGCCGCTCCTCGAGCCACCGCCCGTAGCCCGAGGCGTGGATGCGCTCCAGCCGGTCGGCCTCCACGACCCGTGCCTCGGCGGTGTCGAGCAGCTTGAGGATGTAGGTGCCCCGGCCCGGCACCTCGACCGGTTCGCTGATCGCGCCCGGCTCGGTCATGGCGAAGGCCGCAGCCTCCAGCTCGGGGTCGGTCTCGTAGCGCGCGATCCAGCCCACCTCGCCGCCGTCGGCAGCGGTGCTCGGGTCCTCGCTCACCGACTCGGCCACCGACGCGAACGAGTCGGGGTCCTCTCGCAGCGCGGCGACCAGCCGCTCCACCTGGTCCGCGACCGAGATGCGCTGCTCGGTGACCTCGATCACGTGGTAACCGAAGTCGGTCCGCACCGGCTCGCTGATCTCTCCCACGGACAGCGATCCCAGCGCGGCCTCGAACTCGGGGACGAAGGTCGGGTCGTCGGGGTTCGGCTTCCACCAGCCGAGGTCACCGCCGCGGCTTGCGCTGCCGGGGTCGTCGCTCTCGGCCGCCAGCTCCTCGAAGCTCTCGCCATCGAGCAGCCGCTCGCGGATCTCGGTCGCCCGCTCCAGCGCCTCGTCCCACTGCTCCTCGCTCGCCTGGCCCTGGTCGTCGAGGCTCGGGTCCGGCGCGACCAGGATGTGGCGGGCCCGCTTCGACGGGCCGGGCAGCCCCTGCTCGGCCGCAAGGAAGATCTGCGCGATCTTCCGCTGAGCCTGGACGGGCCCGGCGACCGCCGTCTCGAAGTGCTCGCGGAAGGCCTCGTCGAGAGCCAGGTCCCGCGCGTAGGCGCGGTAGCCATCGAGCCCCACGCCCACACGGTCGAGGCCGTCGAGCAGGATCTGGTCGGGGCCGGGGTCGCGCCGCGCCGTGACCTTCACGATCGCGTAGCCGCCGGCGATCTCGACCGGCCCGATCAGCTCGCCGACCGCCGCGTCGCGGGCCGCCTCGTGCAGGTCGGCGTCGCGCGGCAGCTCGTTGGTCGACCACCCCAGGTCTCCGCCGCTGGCGCTGCTGGAGTGGTCGCTGTTCTGGGTGGCCAGATCAGCGAAGTCACGACCGCCCCGCAGCTGCGCCATCAGCCGCTCGGTCCGCAGCCGGGCGAGGTTCATCTGGGCCGGCGTCGGCTCCTCGTCGGCATCGGCCTCGGCGTTGAGGTAGATGGCGGACAGCCGGATTCGCAGCGGCAGGGTGGTGCGCTCGGCGACCAGCTCGTCGACCCGCGCCTCGTCGACGCTGATCCCCAGCCCGGCCGCCTGGTCGCGCTGGAAGGCGGCGGTCACGAGGGACTGGGCGGCGGCGTAGCTGACCCGGTTCGCCTCCTGCTGCAGCCTGGCGAGCTGCTGCTGCACCAGCTGGTCCTGCGGCGTGCCCATCTGGGACTGCACCTCCTGCAGCCGGGCGAACAGCTCGACCTCCAGGACCGCCTGACGCCGCGTCACGTCGTCGGCGGTGTACTCCTGGCCGGCGGCGTACACCACCTGGCGCAGGTGGCCGTCGTAGAAGCCGTTCCAGGCCCAGGCCCCGAAGAGGCCGAGCGCGACCGCGATGGTCAGCGCAAAGCCGGCCACCACCAGCTGCTGGCTGCGCAGCTCATCCTGCCAGCGCGGGCGGTGCTTGCGGTCGAGGACGGGACGGTTTCGGTAGGCCATGGGTACTCGGGCAGGGCGGGACAGGCTGGGTTACGGGTGGGCGCAGGCATGCTAGCCCATGCCCGGGGGCCCTACAACTCGGCGCCGCGCTGCCGCCGGGCCAGGAGATCCAGCATCGCCCGGGCGCGCAGGCGGAGGACCATCAGGAGTGCCTCCCGCACGATCGCCCCGCCCATCTTGGAGTGGCCGGTCACCCGCTCACGGAAGACGATCGGCACCTCGACGATCTTCGCACCGCGGCGGTGCGCCCACCAGGTGGTCTCCACCTGGAAGCCGTACCCGTTGGCGGAGGCCTCGCGCAGCCGCACCGCCGACAGGAGCTCCCGCCGCCAGGCCTTGAACCCGCCGGTCAGGTCCCGGTAGGGCAGCAGCAGGACGGCGCGCGCGAAGGTGTTTCCGCCGCGGCTGATCAGCTGCCGCCGCCACGGCCAGCCGACGATCCGCCCACCGCGCACGTAGCGGGCTCCCAGCACGAGATCGGCGTCGTGCATCAGCGGCGTGAGCAGGCGCGGCAGGTCGGCCGGGTCGTGGCTGAAGTCGCAGTCCATCTGCACCACCGCGTCCACGTCCGGCTGGTCGAGCACCCACCGGAAGCCGGCCCGGTAGGCCGCCCCCAGGCCCTCCTTGGCGTCGCGGTGGAGGACCGCCAGGCGCGGCTCGTCGCGGGCGAGCTGCTCGGCGATCGCCCCGGTGCCATCGGGCGAGGCGTCGTCCACCACCAGCACCCGGGCCTGCGGCAGCTCGGCCGTGACCGCCTCGACCAGGCGAGGCAGGTTCTCGCGCTCGTCGTAGGTCGGCAGCACCACCCACACCCCCCGGCCCGCCGCCAGCCCGACCGCCGGCACCCCGGCGGCCCGGCCCGGGTCAGCGGCCGATGCCGACATAGGCGACTCCGGCGGCCTCGAAGCGCGCGGGGTCGAGCGCGTTGCGGCCGTCCACGAACAGCTCCAGCCCGGGCAGCGCGGCCGGATCGAGCTCCTGGTAGACGCGGTGGGCGGCCTGGAGGATCGCGACCCGGGCACGCGGCGGGTCGTCCAGGTCGAACGGCTCGAACCCACGACGGCGCAGGTGCTCGGCGGAGAAGTAGGGGTCGTGCCCGTACACCTTCGCCCCCGCCGCGAGCAGCTCGGCGCGCAGGCGGTGCGCGCTGCTGAAGGCGTCCTCCCGCACGTCGGCCCGGTAGGCGACGCCGAGCACCGCCACCGGCTCTCCCTCCAGCGAGCCGATGCGGTCGGTGGCGACCTCCACCGCGAAGCGGCCCATCGACTCGTTGATCTCGCGGGCGAGCGGCGGGATGCGCAGGTCCGGATCGCCGTTGAACAGGAAGTGCGGGTAGACCGGGATGCAGTGGCCGCCGACGCCGACCCCCGGCAGGTGGATCTGGCTGTAGGGCTGCGAGTTGGCGGCGCCGATCACCTCGCCGATGTCGATCCCGCGGCGCGCCGCGTAGCGCGCGTACTCGTTGGCGAGCGCGATGTTCACGTCCCGGTAGGTCGTCTCGGCGAGCTTGGTCATCTCCGCCGTCTCGGCGCTGCTGACCGCCCACACCTCCGTCCCCTCGTCGAGCACGGCGCGGTAGAACTCCTCCGCCCGTCGCGTCCCCTCGTCGCTGGTGCCCCCCACGATCTTCGGGTAGCGCTGCAGGTCGAGCAGCACGCGCCCCACCAGGACCCGCTCGGGGCTGAAGGCCAGGAAGAAGTCGCGCTCGAGCTGGAGACCGCTGCCGGTGGCGAGCATCGGCCCGAAGCGGTCGCGGGTGGTGCCCACAGGGAGGGTGGTCTCGTACACCACCAGGGTCCCCGACCGGAGCCCGGCCGCCACGTCCCGGGTGGCGGCGTCGATCTGCCCGAAGTCGACCTGCTTGCCCTCGTCGACCACCACCGGCACGATCACCACCACCACCTCCGCGCCGCGCACCGCCTCGACGTTGTCGGTCGTCGCCCGCAGGCGGCCGGAGCGCACCAGGTCCGGCACGCGCTCCACCAGCGCCGGCTCGTCGTCGTGGGGGGAGACGCCGGCGTTCAGCCGCTCGACGATCGGCTCGGCGACGTCGCTGCCGACCACGTCGTGCCCGCGCGAGGCGTACTGGACGGCCAGCGGCAGGCCGATGTGCCCCAGGCCCACCACCGCGATCCTCACGTCAGCGCCTCCTCGAGGGCGGTGCCCGAGACGGCCAGCCCCGTTTCGCCCGACTCGACCATCTTGCGCGCCAGCAGCATCGCCACCATTGCGTCACGCGGGTCGACCGGCGCACGGCGCCCGTTCCGCACCGCGTCGGCGAACTCCCCCAGCTCGACCGCCAGCGGCTCCTGGCGTCGGACGCGGAGGCGGGTCATCTCGCCCTCGGCCACGCTGGTGATGGGCGGGTCGATGGCATCGGGACCCCGGTTCTCCCAGGTCAGCTCGGCGTCGGGATTGGCGTAAAAGAAGAGGTCCTGGTTGATGTAGTCGGCCACGAACATGCCTCGCTCGCCGGTCACCGTCAGCGTCCGCCGCTTGGCGGGGGTCAGCCAGTTGACGTCGAGCAGTCCCACCGCCCCGTTGGCGAACTTCACGATCCCCACGAACAGGTCCTCGTGGTCGGTGTGGATCTTCCGCTCCGTCTCCGCGTACAGGCGGATCGGGTCGCTGCCGAGCAGGAAGCGCATGATGTCGAGGTCGTGCGTGGCGAGGTCGACCACCACCCCCACGTCGCGGATGCGGGCCGGGAACGGCCCCAGCCGGGTCGCCTTGACCTGGAAGACGCGCCCGATCTCCCCGGCCGCGAGCCGGCGACGCAGCTCGCGAATGGCGGGGTTGAAGCGCTCGATGTGGCCGACGCTCAGGATCCGGCCGGCCCGCTCGGCGGCAGCGATCATCTCCTCCGCTTCGTCGCGGGTCGAGGCGATCGGCTTCTCGACCAGCACGTGCAGGCCGGCCTCAATGGCGGCCAGGGCGGCGGGACGGTGGAGCGAGGTCGGCGCCACCACGGTCACCATGTCCAGCTGCTCCTCGACCAGCATGGTGGCGTGGTCGGCGTAGCCGCGCGCGGCGCGGCCGGTGGTGGCGCGCCGTAGCGCCTCGGGGTCCGGGTCGGCCACCGCCGCCAGCTCCACCCCCGGCAGCTCGTCGAGGACGCGCACGTGGTTGCGGCCCATCATCCCCAGCCCGATCACCGCGGCGCGGATGGTGCGCTCGTCGCCGGCTTCCGCCGGCCGGGCCGCCCCGGCCATCAGGCCCCGCTCCCGGCGGGGATCGGCCCCAGCTCGGCCGCGGTGGCGTTCACCGCCTCGATCACCGTCGCCACCTCCTGGTCGCTGAGCGCCGGGTGAACCGGGATGCTGAGCACCTCTTCCGATAGCCGTTCGCTGACCGGGAACGACTGCTCGCCGTAGCCGAGCTCGACGAACGGGCGCTGCCGGTGCACGGGAATCGGATAGTAGATGGCCGATCCGACGCCCCGCTCGCGAAGCCGCTCCGCGAACTCGTCCCGCCGCGGAACCCGGATCGTGTACTGGTGAAAGACGTGGCGGACCTCGGGCCGGACCCTGGGCACCGCCACGCCCCGCAGCTCGGCGTCGTAGCGGGCCGCGATCGCCACCCGGCGCGCGTTCAGCCCGTCGAGCCGCGCCAGCTGGGCCAGGCCGATGCTGGCGTGCACATCGGTCATGCGGAAGTTGTAGCCCAGCATCTCGTGGTGGTAGCGGACCCGCATCCCGTGCTCGCGGAGCAGGCGGGCTCGCTCGGCGACGTCCGGGTCACGGGTGGTGATCATGCCGCCCTCGCCGGTGGTCATGTTCTTGGTCGGGTAGAAGCTGAAGGCGGCCGTCGCCCAGGACCCGCAGGGGCGTCCGGCGACCCGCGCCCCATGCGCCTGCGCGGCGTCCTCGATCAGCGCCAGCCCGTGGCGGTCAGCCACGCTGGTGATCGCCGGCAGGTCGGCCGGGTTGCCGTACAGGTGCACCGGCATCACCGC
>CAYXZN010000056.1:0-11177 GCA_964469325.1 uncultured Steroidobacteraceae bacterium | reverse complement strand
GGATGGCCGCCGGCGCCTTCAACCGCAAGCCGATCCCCGTCCGGCTGGCCGTGCTGCTCGCCGGCGTGGCCATGAACTTCCTGCTGGCGGTCGCGCTCTTCTCGGTGGTCGCCGGGCTGCCGCAGCCTCGCTACCTGGCGCCGCTGACCGTCACCGAGGTGCAGGCCGATAGCCCGGCGGTCGCCGCCGGCCTGCAGGAGCGCGACCGGATCGTCGCCGTCGACGGCCACCGCTACACCGTCGCCACCGAGCTGACCGGCTACCTGCGCGAGCACGCCGAGCAGCAGATCGAGCTGACTGTGCTGCGTGACGGCGAGGAGCGGACCCTCACCGTCACCCCGCGGGCGGTCACCGATGAGCAGCGCGCCGCCGGCCTGGGCGCTGTCGGCTTCAGCTGGGAACCGGCAGGCATCGAGGACGGCCCGTCGATCGCCGGCGGTCCGCTGGAGGCGCTGGCGTGGGGGACCGCCACCAGCGCCCAGATCGCGGTCCAGATCCCCGGCGCCCTGGCCGACGCGGTGGCCGGGCTGCTGGGCCTGGCGCCCAACACCGGCACCGCTCGCGGGCCGATCGGGATCGCCGAGTATACCGGCCGCGTCCTCGGCTCGCCGCTCATCAGCCAGCTCTCGTTCGTGGGGCTGCTGAGCGTCAACCTCGCGGTCCTCAACGTCCTGCCCTTCCCGCCGCTCGACGGGGGACGGATCGTGGTCACCCTGCTCGAGGGCCTGCGGCGGCGGCGGCTGCCCGCGCAGAGCGAGGCGCTGATCTACCTGACCGGCTTCCTGGTCCTGATCTTCCTGGTCATCCTGATCTCGATCCAGGACGTGGCGCGCATCTTCGGCGGCTGACGCCGGCGCTCGCCCGCGCCCCTCGGCGGGGCCGGTTCAGCCTGCCTCGAGGGTGGCGGCCGATGGTGCGGACTGCTATACTCCGGGCGGTTTCGCCGATCTACTGCGGACCACTAAATAGATCCAGCACGAGGACGTGGGTCGGTTCGCCATCCCACGTCCTGTTTTTCGTCAAAGGCGAGGTGACCGGGCGTGAGCCGCGATTTCATCGGAGCGCTGCTCCAGCTGAACGCCGAGAAAGGGGTCCCCAAAGAGGTCCTGATCGAGACGCTCGAGCAGGCGATCGAGTCCGCCTACCGGCGGAACAGCGACGCGCCGGAGAACGTGGTGGTCAAGGTCGACCCCGAGACCGGTCATATCAGCGTCTACCGAGAGTACGAGATCTTCGCCACGCCCGAGGAGATCGAGGATCCGGAGCTCCAGATGACCGTCGCCGACGCGCAGAAGATCGATCCGTCGGTCGGGGTGGGCGGCAAGGTGCGGGTGCCGGAGAACGTCACCCAGGCCCAGCTCGGTCGGATCGCGGCCCAGACGGCCGGGCAGGTGTACCGGCAGCGCCTCCGCGAAGCGGAGCGCGACGTGGTGTACCAGCAGTACGCCAGCCGCGAGGGCGAGATCATGACCGGCGTCGTGCACCGCACCACGGACACGGCCGTGATCCTGGACATGGGCCGAGGCGTGGAGGCGGTGCTGGCCGTCAGCGAGCAGCTGCCCGGGGAGCACTACCGGATCGGCCAGCACCTGAAGGTCTACGTGCTGGAGGTCCGGCGGACGACGCGGGGACCGGTGATCATCGCCAGCCGGACGCACCGCGGCTTCCTGCGGCGCCTGATGGAGATGGAGATCCCCGAGATCTACAACGGGACGGTCGTGATCCGCGGCATCGCACGTGAGCCGGGCAGCCGCTCGAAGGTGGCGGTCGAGAGCCGCCAGCAGGGCGTCGATGCCAAGGGTGCGGCGGTCGGCCAGCGGGGGGCGCGGATCCAGTCCATCGTCTCGGAGCTGAACGGGGAGAAGGTCGACGTCGTGCTGTGGCACGAGGACCCGTCGCGCTACGTCGCGGAAGCGCTGTCTCCCGCAGAGGTGCTCAGCGTACGAACCGACGAGGAGCACAAGATCGCCAACGTCATCGTGCCGGAGCGCCAGCTCTCGCTGGCGATCGGCAAGGAAGGGCAGAACGCCCGCCTGGCGGCCAAGCTGACCGGTTGGCGGATCGACATCCGCTCCGACGCGGGCGTGGCTCAGGCCGCCGCGGCGGCGGGGAGCATGGTGCCGCCGGACGCGGCCCCCATCGGCGGCGGAGAGTCGACGCTCGACGCGGAGGACGCGGACTCAAGCGATGAGTTCGCGGCCAGCGTGGCGGAGGCCGAGGCGGCAGCGGAGGCGCCGGCCGATGCCGAAGCGAAGACCTGACCACGTCCCGATGCGGACCTGCGCGGTGTGCCGCCAGGTCCGTCCCAAGCGATCGCTGACCCGCCTGGTTCGGACGGCGGAGGGGACGGCGATCACCGACCCGACCGGCAGGCTCGCCGGCCGGGGGACGTATGTATGTGAAGATCCGGCCTGCCGGGAGCCGAGCCGCCTCGGCCGGGCCGTACGACGCGCGCTGGGAGTCGAGCTCGAGCTCGCGGCGCGTGAGCTCGAGGAGAGAAATGCCACCACGTAGATACCAGCCGCGGCGTGGCCCGCGGCCGCAACGGCGACGGACCGGTCCCCAGGGCGGGACGGCGGTCGCCGAGCCGACCCCGCCGCGCCCGACGGGGCCGGTCGAGGTGCCCCCGACCATCGCGGTCAAGGACCTCGCCGGTGCCCTGGCGGTCAGCCACGCCGACATCATCAAGGAGCTGATCCGCAACGGGATCTTCGCCACCATCAACCAGACGATCGATTACGACACCGCGTCGCTGGTGGCCGGCGAGCTCGGGTTCGAGACGGTCGAGAAGGGAGCCGCCGAGCGGGCGGCGGCGGCGGAGGAGCCGGAGAAGCAGATCGTCCGTCCCGGCGAGAGCGCCGAGGAGGCCGGGCGCACCGCGCTCTGGGTCGAGGATGACCCGTCGGCCCTGGTCGAGCGCGCGCCGGTGGTGACCGTGATGGGCCATGTCGACCACGGCAAGACGAGCCTGCTCGACGCGGTGCGGCGCACCAAGGTCGCCGCCGGCGAGCGGGGTGGGATCACTCAGCACATCGGCGCCAGCGAGGTCGTGCACAACGACCGGCGCATCGTGTTCCTCGACACGCCCGGCCACGAGGCCTTCACCGCCATGCGAGCCCGGGGGGCGCAGGTGACCGACATCGCGGTCATCGTGGTCGCCGCTGACGATGGCGTGATGCCGCAGACGCGCGAGGCGATCGACCACGTGCGCGCCGCCCGCGTGCCGATGGTGGTGGCCATCAACAAGGTCGACAAGCCCGACGCGACCCCCGATCGAGTGAAGCAGGAGCTGGCCGACATCGGCGTCCTGATCGAGGAGTACGGCGGCGACGTGCCCGAGGTAGAGGTGAGCGCCAAGCAGGAGCTTGGCATCGACGAGCTGATGGAGGTGATCCTGCTGGTCGCGGACCTCCAGGAGCTGCGGGCCAACCCGAAGCGACCGGCGATCGGGACGATCGTCGAGTCGCAGCTCGACCGCGGCCGGGGGCCGGTGGCCACCGTCCTGGTCCAGACCGGGACGCTGCGTGCGGGCGACGTCGTGGTGGCGGGCAAGGCCTTCGGCCGGGTGCGGGCCATGACGAACGCTGCCGGTCGGCGGGTCAAGGCGGCCGAGCCGGCGAGCGCAGTGGAGATCCTGGGCCTCAACGAGGTCCCGCAGGCCGGCGACATCCTGCGCGTGGTCCCGGACGAGAAGGAGGCGCGCGAGCGGGTCTCCGCCACCGAGCGTGCCGCCGCCGCCGGCGACGGTCGCGGTGCCATGACCCTGGAGGACATCTCGGCCCAGATTCAGGCGGCCGAGGTGAAGGAGCTGCGCGTCGTCCTGAAGACCGACGTGCAGGGGTCACTGGGAGCCATTCGCCAGGCGCTGGAGCGGCTCAACACCGACGAGGCGCGGGTCAACATTCTGCGCGAGGGGGCGGGCGACATCAACGAGTCGGACGTGCTGCTGGCCGCCGCCTCGGAGGCGGTGATCATCGGCTTCAACACCCGGCTCGACCCCGGCGCCCAGCGGGCGGTCGATGCTTCTGGCGTCGACGTGCGGACCTACGACGTGATCTACAAGCTGACCGACGACATCGGCCAGGCCCTGCGCGGCCTGCTGGCCCCGAAGGTGATCGAGCAGGTCGAGGGGCACGCCGAGGTGCGGGCGGTGATCCGCGCCGGTCGGACCCTGGTCGCCGGCTCGTACGTGACCGACGGCCGGATCGTGCGCGGTGGCCAGGCGCGCCTCTTCCGCGGCGGGCAGCAGATCGCCGAGACCCGGATCGAGTCGCTGCGTCGCTTCAAGGACGACGTGCGCGAGGTGGCGGCCGGCTACGAGTGCGGGATCGGGCTGGCCGACCTCGACGACATCGCCGAGGGCGACGTGGTCGAGTGCTTCCAGATGGTGAGCGAGCCGGCCTAGGCGCCGATGAGCGAACGTACCGCCCGGCTCGACAGCCAGATCCGCGAGGAGCTGATGGAGCTCATCCAGCGCCGGATGAAGGATCCGCGGCTGGCCTTTGCGACCGTCACGCGCGTCGAGACCAGCCGCGACCTGGGCTTTGCCAGGGTCTGGGTCAGCGTCTACGGCTCCGAGGAGGAGCGACGGCAGTCGATGGAGGCGCTCACCTCCGCCGCTCCGTGGCTGCGCCGGCAGCTCGCCTCCCGTCTCCACACCCGGCAGGTCCCCGAGCTGTCGATCCGTCGCGACGACTCGATCGAGGAGGGCGACCGGGTGCTGCGCCTCCTCCGCGAGCTCGAGGAGGAGCGGGTGACCTCGGAGCGCCAGCCCGACGGCGGCCAGCCGCGGGAGGACGCGAGGTGACCGGCCTGCTGACCGGCACGCAGTCGGTGGTCGAGGCGATCCTCGGCGCCCGCCGGGTGACCGCGATCTGCCACGAGAACCCCGATCCGGACACGCTGGGCGCCGCGCTCGCCATCCGCCTCATCGCCGAGCGGCTGGGCAAGCAGGCCGAGGTGGTCGCGGTCGACCCGCCGCCCGAGTACCTGAAGCTGCTGCCGGGCATCGAGGAGGTCCGGACCGCCCCGCAGCTGGAGCCGGACGTCGCGGTGATCGTCGATGCCGGCGACGTCACCCGGGTCGGCGAACTGGGGGAGGAGTTCCAGGCGTGGCTGGCGCGTGCCACGGTCGTGAACATCGACCACCACGTCAGCAACCCGGGATACGGGGCAGCCACCCTCGTCGACCCCGAGGCCGCGGCCACCTGTGAGCTGGTCGCGCTGCTCGTCCCCGAGCTCGGCGTACCGCTCGACTCGCAGCTGGCGACGCTGCTGATGGCCGGCATCGTGGGTGACACGCGGACCTTCGCCCATCCCAACGTGACGCCGCGCACGCTGCGTGTGGCGGCCGATCTGCTCGCCGCCGGCGCGCCGCTGTCCGCCCTGAATCGGGCGATCTACGCCGACCGGCCGTTCGCGACCCTCGCCCTGTGGGGACAGATGCTGGCGGGCGTGGAGCAGCGGGCCGACGGCCGGATCGTCCACGCCTCCATGACGCCGGAGATGCTGGAGCGGACCGGCAGCGAGGCGTCGGCGTCGGAGGGGTTCATCGACCTGCTGGCGGCGACCCGGGCGGCGGACGTGGCCGCGGTCTTCAAGGAGGCCGAGCCGGGCGTGACCCGGGTCAGCATCCGGACCAGCGACCGGGCCGACGCGGTCGCCATCACCCGGGAGTTCGGCGGTGGGGGGCATCCTCGCGCGGCCGGGTGCACTGTTCCCAGTCCCCTGGCGGAGGCACGGGAGCTGGTGCTGGCGGCGTGCGAGCGTGAGCTGGCACGCGCGGATGCTCGGGGTCGTTAACCTCGACAAGCCGGTCGGTCCGACGTCGCACGACATGGTCGCGATGGTCCGCCGTCTGACCGGGATGCGACGCATCGGCCACGCCGGAACCCTCGACCCACTGGCCTCAGGCGTCCTGCCGATCCTGGTCGGAGACGCCACCCGCTTCAGCGAGGAGCTGACTGCCGGGGCGAAGCGCTACCGGGCGGTGATTCGGCTCGGCGCCCGCTCGGCGACCGACGACGCGGAGGGTCCCATCACTCGGACCGAAGGCCCCGTGCCCGACGAGGATGAGGTGCGAGCAGGGCTGGAGGGGTTCACCGGCACGTTCGCCCAGCGGCCGCCGGCGTTCTCGGCGCGCAAGCTGGGGGGCCGGACCGCTCACCGAGCCGCTCGCGCCGGCACGCGGCTCGAGCTTCCGCCGCGACAGGTGACGGTGGAGACGGTGGACCTGCTCGCCCTTCGGCCGAGCCCCGACGGGCTGGACCTGGAGGTCGACCTGCGCTGCGGCCCGGGAACCTACGTCCGGTCGCTGGCGCGGGACCTCGGGGAGCGGCTCGGCACAGGCGGCTACCTGCTGAGCCTGCGACGCACCGAGGCGGCCGGCCTGGCGGCCGACGACGCGGTCTCGCCCGAGCAGCTCGAGCGGCTGGCCGAGGAGGGGCGCGTGGCGGAGGCGCTGCTGCCGGTCGACGACCTGCTGCCGCTGCCGTCGCTCGACCTGAGCGACGACGCCGCGCGGCGCTTCGTGCACGGCAACCCGGTGCCGTACGATCAGGCCGCGGTCGGCCGCTTCGCGGTCCGTGGCGCAGGCGGCCTGCTGGGCATCGGGCGCGCCGAGGCCGGCCTCCTCCGGCCGGAGAAGGTGCTGGCCACGGCGGCCGAGCGGTGAGCGCCCTCGGGATCGGCCACGAGCCGTGGGCGGTGGACGAGCTGCCGGCGGTCGGGCCGGCGGCCGTGACGATGGGCGTCTTCGACGGGGTGCACCTGGGCCACCGGGCGCTGCTGGCGGCCACCGCCGAGGCCGCGGAGCAGGGCGCTGAGCGGGGTGGCGAGCGGCTGGCGAGCGTGGCGCTGGTGTTCACCCCGCACCCCGAGGAGGTGCTCCGGCCCGGGCGGGCTGTCCCGCGGCTGGCGGCGCCGGCGAGCACACTGGAGTGGATCCGCGGGGCGGGGATTGACCACCCGCTGCCGGTCCGCTTCGACGACGCGCTGCGACAGCTCACGCCCGAGCAGTTCCTGGATGCGCTGGCCCCGGCGATCGAGATCCGGGTGCTGGTCATGACACCGGGGAGCGCCTTCGGCCGCGACCGATCGGGAACACCGGACCGGATGCGCGAGCTGGGGGCGGAGCGAGGCTTGGAGCTGCGGATGGTCGAAGCGGTCGTGGCCGGCGGGACGGCGATCTCGTCCTCCCGGATCCGCGAAGTGCTGGCGGCCGGCGACCTGCGCACCGCCGGCGACCTCCTGGGTCGGGCCCCCGTGGCGGAGGGGGTGGTGGTGCACGGCGACGGGCGGGGCCGCGCCCTGGGCTTCCCGACCGCGAACCTCGCCATCCCGTACGAGCCCGCCCTGCCGCCGGACGGCATCTACCGCGGCCGCGCGACCGTCGAAGAGCGCGGCGTGGGACCGCGGCACCCGGCGCTGGTCAGCATCGGCGTGCGCCCCACCTTCGGCGGCGGGCGGCGGCTGGTCGAGGTCTACCTGCTCGACTTCGACGGCGACCTGTACGACGCGTGGCTGCGCGTCGAGCTGCTCGACCGCCTGCGCGACGAGGAGCGCTTCGACTCGGTCGAGGCGCTGGTGGCGCAGATGCGCCGCGACGAGGAGGAGGCGCGGCGTCGGTTCCGGCGCGAGGTGGGCGGAAAGCGGCCACCCGCGTCCGACCCCACGATCTGATATCCTTGGCAGGTTCAGAAGAGAAGTGGAGGAGTCTGTGCCGCTCGCCAAGGAAAACAAGGGCGCGATCGTCGAGGACTACGCAACGCACGACGGGGACACCGGATCACCCGAGGTCCAGATCGCGCTGCTCACCGAGCGGATCAAGTCGCTGACGGAGCACCTGCGAACCTACCAGAACGACAACCATTCCCGCCGCGGCCTGCTCAAGCTGGTCGGCCAGCGACGCCGCCTGCTGGCGTACCTGGTTCGGACCGATGCGGACCGCTACCGGGCGGTCATCGGGCGGCTCGGACTGCGCCGCTGACGGCAGGCCGGTGTACGACGACCCAGGAGCCGATCGAGGCCCTGGGTTTCGCACGTGCAGGACCGCTCCCATCACCAAGTGCCCCGGGGCACGAACGCAGCGCCCCGCTGACCGTCGCCCGGAATCCTCGTCGATCGAGGTCCGCGGGCCGGCAGCGCGGAGGACGCGCGCCGAATGAACATGTTGGAGGAATCTGTGGCAATCAAGGTTGAGGCCGAAATCGGCGGACAGACCTTCTCGCTCGAGACCGGGAAGCTCGCCGAGCAGGCCGATGGCGCGGTGGTCGTCCGTTATGGCGACACCGTCATCCTCGCCACCGCGGTGGCGAGCAAGGAGCCCCGCGAGGGCACCGACTTCTTCCCCCTCACGATCGACTACGAGGAGCGGATGTACGCCGCCGGCAAGATCCCGGGCGGCTTCATCAAGCGCGAGGCGCGCCCCTCGGAGGCCGCCATCCTGGCGATGCGGCTCACCGACCGGCCGATCCGGCCCCTCTTCCCGAAGGGCTACCGCAACGACGTCCAGGTCGTGCTGACCGTCCTGTCGGCCGACCAGGAGAACGATCCGGACATCCTGGCCATCAACGGCGCCTCGGCGGCGCTGAGCGTCAGCCCTATCCCGTTCATGGGTCCGGTGGGAGCGGTCCGCGTCGGCCGCATCGACGGCGAGTTCGTCACCAACCCCACCATCAGCCAGCTCGACCAGAGCGAGCTGGACCTCGTCGTGGCCGGGACCCGCGATGCGGTGATGATGGTCGAGGCGGGCGCCAGGATCCTGCCCGAGGCGGTGATGGCCGATGCCATCGCCTACGGCCACCGCGAGCTCCAGGCCAGCCTGGAGCTCCAGGAGAAGCTGGTGGCGAACGCGGGCGCGCCGAAGCGGATGCCGTTCATCGGTCCCAAGGCGGAGAGCGTCGCCAAGCTGGGCGAGCTGCTGGAGCGCGGCGAGCGCGAGTTCGTGGTGCTCGACCTCGAGACCACGGCCATGAAGCCGGAGAACGGGTACATCGTCGACCTGGCCGCCCTGCGCGTGCGCGACGGGGAGGTGGTCGACCGCTTCGAGTCGCTCGTCAACCCGGGCCGCCAGATCGTCGGCCACCAGATCCACGGCCTCCGCGACGACGACGTCGCCAACCAGCCAACCGCCTCGGACGCGCTGCCGGCGCTGGTGAAGTGGATCGGCGACACGCCGGTCGTCTCGCACAACGTGGCCTTCGACCTGCCGTTCATCTTCCGGCACCTGCCGAACGACGTTGAGTGGGAGCCCCGGGCCATCTTCGACACGCTGGAGCTGGGGTACCAGATCTACCCCGACGCCGGGAGCTACCGGCTCGGCGACCTGGTCCGCTTCGTCTTCGGCCGCGAGCATGCCGATGCGCATCGGGCCATGCCGGACGCGCAGGCGACGGCCGACCTGTTCATCCACTTCACCACCGGGCTGACCGATCGCCTGAACGCGATCCGCGACGACATCGCCAACGAGATCCGCCGGGCCCGGGAGAGCTACAACCGCGCGGAGCAGGGTGAGCGACTGGAGGACGTCCGGCGCCGCCACGGTATCGGATCGCCCCTCTTCGACGCCCTCACCAAGTCGACTGTCCGCGAGCTGGTGCTCAGCGAGAACGTGCGCCACGACGGGCGCGACACCGCCACCATCCGGCCGATCGGCGTCGAGGTTGGGGTCCTGCCTCGGACGCATGGATCCGGGCTCTTCACCCGCGGCCAGACCCAGGCGCTCAGCATCGCCACCCTGGGACCGTCGAGTGACGTCCAGCGGCTCGACACGATCAGCCCGGAGACCGAGAAGCGGTACCTCCACCACTACAACATGCCGCCGTACTCGGTCGGAGAGGCGCGCTTCATGCGTGGCCCCGGGCGGCGTGAGATCGGCCACGGCGCGCTCGCCGAGCGGGCGGTCCTGCCGGTCCTCCCGACCGAGGAGGAGTTCCCGTACACGATCCGGGTGGTGAGCGAGGTGCTCAGCTCGAACGGCTCCACCTCGATGGCGTCCACCTGCGGCAGCACGCTGGCGCTGATGGATGCCGGCGTGCCGATCTCCGCACCGGTGGCGGGCGCGGCGATGGGCCTGATCACCGATCCGGCCACCGGCCGCTACGCGGTGCTGACCGACATCACCGGCAAGGAGGACGCCTACGGCGACATGGACTTCAAGGTCGCCGGCACCGCCGATGGCGTGACCGCGCTCCAGATGGACATCAAGGTGGCCGGGATCACCATCGAGATCATGCGCGACGCGCTGGAGCAGGCTCGCCAGGCGCGGCTGTTCATCCTCGACAAGATGACCGCGGTCATCAGCGCCAGCCGCAGCGAGCTGAGCCCGTACGCGCCGCGGATCTTCAGCATGAAGATCCCGGTCGACAAGATCCGCGACGTGATCGGCTCCGGCGGCAAGACGATCCGGCAGATCGTGGCCGAGACCGGCACCGAGATCAACGTCGAGGACGACGGGACGATTCAGATCGCGGCCGTCTCCGGCGACGCAGCCCAGGCCGCCATCCGCTGGATCGAGGGGCTGACCCGCGACGTGGAGGTCGGCAAGGAGTACCTCGGCAAGGTGACCCGGATCATGAACTTCGGCGCCTTCGTCGAGATCCTGCCCGGCAAGGAGGGGCTGGTCCACATCTCCCAGCTGGCCGACTACCGGGTGCCGCGGGTCGAGGACGTGGTCAGCATCGGCGACGAGCTGATGGTGATCGTGACCGAGATCGACAAGATGGGCCGTGTCAACCTGAGCCGACGCGCGGCCATGGAGCGGCACATGAAGGGCGGTTCGCCGCCCGGCGACGGGGAGGGCGGTGAGAGTCGCGACCGCGGCGACCGGCGACGGCCGCGCGAGGGCGCGAGGGCCGGCTCCCGCCGCTGACCGGAGGCGCGCCAGCGATGGGCACCGCCGGCGCGTCCGTCCCACCTTCGGCCGCGCTGGCCGCGATCGCCGATGAGGTGGCCGGCTGCACGGCCTGCGCGCTGTCGGCTCGGCGGATGCACACCGTGCCCGGCGAGGGGAACCCCCTGTCCGACGTCGTGCTGGTGGGGGAGGGACCCGGCCAGCGCGAGGACGCCACCGGACGCCCGTTCGTCGGTCCCGCCGGCCAGCTGCTGACCGAGCTGCTGGCCAGCATCGGCTGGGAGCGGGGGCGACGTGTTCATCACCAACGTGGTGAAGTGCCGTC
>CAYXZN010000055.1:0-11315 GCA_964469325.1 uncultured Steroidobacteraceae bacterium | reverse complement strand
TCGAGGGCGAGTCGCTGCTGCCCGACCTCCAGATGCTCCAGCCCGACGACTTCCGCCTTGAGCGAAAGCCCGGAGGCGTCCGTTGGCTTCGCTTCGCCACCACGATCGTCAACGTCGGCGAGGGGCGCTTCGACGTTTACGGGTCCGAGCGGGACCCGAACGACTCCACCAGGCTCACGAAGGTGACGCAGCGGATCGAGGACGGCGCCGGCGGCTGGGACGAGCACGCGACGACGGCCACCATGTTCTACGCCGGGGACGGGCACGACCACTGGCACGTGTACGGGCTCCAGGAGTGGCACCTCGCCTTCGAGGCGACGCCAAACGACAGTGTTGCGGCGGGCGCGAAGACGGGCTTCTGCTTCTGGGACAACGTCGACCTCTGGGGAGCGACGAGCTTCTACACCAGCACCAACTCCTGCCACATGAAAGCCGACGGAACCGTCCCAATGGGGCTCTCGGTCGGTTGGGGGGACGAGTACCCCGCCACCATCGCGTTCCAGTACATCGACGTCAGCCATCTGCCATACGGCAACTATTGCCTGACCCTGATCGCGGACCCGAACGGCGAGTTCACCGAGGCGGACCCTGACAACAACACCGTTCGCACCCTGATCTCGATCCAGACCAGCGGGGTGACGGTGCTGGCCACCAGCTGCGGCGAAAGCACTGAACCGCCGAGCGGCGGAACCATCCACGTCGCCGACCTGGATGGCAGCGTGAACGTGAAGGGCCAGAGCGGCCGATGGGAGGCGTTCGTCAGCGCGTTCGTGGTCGACCAGGACGACAACCCAGTCAGCGGGGCGACGCTGACCGGTGACTGGGGCGGCGACACCACTGGTACGTCCTCGGGGACGACCGGCAGCGACGGATGGGTAGCGCTGTCGAGCGGCAACCTCTCCGGTGGAAACCAGGTGACGTTCGAAGTCACTACCGTGTCCGCCAACGGAATGACCTACGACGCGACCCTGAACGACGACCTGGAGACCGACAGCGACGGGACGACTATCGTCATCGCCAAGCCGTAGCCCGAGGGGGGTTGACGGAGGCAACACGGCGGGCAGACTGCCGGTCCGCGGCGACGGATCGGCAGTCGCTCACGAACACCTGGCCGGCCGACATGTCCACCAGCTACCGCGACCCGCAGCCGGTCTGCGAGGATGGCGACGGGGACGGCGACGCCGACTGCCACTACAAGTACGGCTCCGGCACCTCCATGTCCTCGCCGCACGTCGCCGGCACGGCTGCCCTGGTCCTGGCCTCGGGCTCACTGATCGATGCTGATGGCTACGCCGGGGTCGCCAACGAGCTCCGCCAGCGCCTGGCCGATACGGCGCTGGACCTGGGCTCCAGCGGCCGCGACCCGCAGTACGGGTTCGGGCTGGTCGACGCGGCCGCCGCAGTCGCCGCAACGGGTGGCGGTGACGACGGCGACGACGGAGGTGGCGGTGAGGAACCGCCGCCCCCGGACGCGTCGATCACCCTGAGCGTCAGCGGCTACAAGGTGCGCGGCGACCAGAAGGCGGACCTGTCGTGGAGCGGCGCGACGTCGACCAACGTGGACGTCTACCGTGACGGCGCACTGCTCACCACCACGGCCAACGACGGCGCCCACACCGACCACATCAACCTGAAGGGCGGCGGCAGCTACACCTACCGCATCTGCGAGGCCGGCACCACGACCTGCTCGAACGACGCGACCGTCAGCTTCTGAGCCGCGCCGCTGCGGAACGCCAGCCGATATTCCCGGCAGTGCTCACAGTCAACGCGAGGCCCGGTTCCTGCGGAGCCTGATGCCTGGCAGTGCTGAAATCCGGCGTAAGAAGCGCCTCGCGCCGTCTGTGAGTACTGGGGGTGATCGTTCGCGGCGGGACGGTTCCGGGCGCGGAGCGCTATCGGCGCAGCAGGTAGGGGGTGAGCCGGACGGTCAGCTGGCTCTTCGGCATGGCGCCGACGACGCGGTCGACCACCCGCCCCTGCTGGAGCACGACCAGGGTCGGAATCGAGAACGCCTGGAAGCGCTGGGCGGTGGCGGGGTTCTCGTCGACGTTCACCTTCACCACCTTGAGCTTGCCGGCGAACTCGCGCGACAGCTCCTCGAGCATGGGGCTGACGATCCGGCACGGCCCGCACCACGGAGCCCACAGGTCGACCACCACGGGCACCGCCGCGCGCGCCTCCACGTCGAAGGTCGCGTCGGACGCATCGACCAGCCACGGCAGCGGCTTCTCGCAGCTCCCGCAGGTCGGGACACCGCGCTCCGCGGGACGGATCCGGTTCTTCTTGCCGCAGCTCTGGCAGGCCAGGACGCTGGTCGGCGTCTCGACCGGTGCTTCCCGCTCCATGGGGGAATTGTGCCCCGAACCGGAACGCCTGTCAGCGGGCGCTATGATGCGAAGACTCCCGCGCCGCCCGAGGTTTTCTGGTGCCCAGCCTGATCGAGTGCGTCCCGAACTTCAGCGAGGGTCGCCGCCCGGAGGTGGTCGAGGAGATCGTTCGGGCCGTCCGACAGATCGACGGCGTGACCCTGCTCGACCACAGCCGCGACGAGACGCACAACCGCAGCGTCGTCACCTTCGCCGGCAGCGCCGAGCCGGTGGTCCGGGCCGCCACCGCCGCGGTCGGGCGTGCGCTCGAGCTGATCGACATGACCCGGCACACCGGGGCGCACCCGCGGATCGGCGCGGTCGACGTCATCCCCTTCGTGCCCATCGGCACCACCCGCATGGAGGAGGTGGTCGACCTGGCCCGGCGCTTCGGGGAGCAGATCGCCAAGCTGTTCGAGCTGCCCGTATACCTGTATGGGGAGGCTGCCCTGCGTCCCGAGCGACGGCGGCTGGCGGACGTGCGGCGGGGCCAGTACGAGGCGCTGCGCGAGGAGCTGGGCGTCAACCTCGAGCGGAACCCGGACTACGGCCCCGCGCGCCTGCACCCGCGCGGAGGCGCGGCGGCCGTCGGCGCACGCAAGCCGCTCATCGCGTTCAACGTCAACCTCGACACCGACGACCTGGCGCTGGCCAAGCGGATCGCCCACACCATCCGCGAATCGTCGGGCGGGCTTCCAGCCGTCCAGGCCATGGGCGTCCTGCTCGAGAACCCCGGCGAGCGCCGGCACGCGCAGGTCAGCATGAACCTGGTCGACTGGGAGAGCACCGGCATCGCCCGCGTGGTGCGCGAGATCCGCCGCCTGGCCCGCGAGTCCGGCGCCGATGTCCACCACTGCGAGCTGATCGGCCTGGCCCCCACCGCGGCCCTGCTGGAGGTGGTGGCCGACGCGCTCCGGCTGCGGAGCTTCAGCTCCGACCAGGCGCTCGAGCTGCGGCTGGCGAAGGACCGCTAGCGCCGGCGGCCGATGCGGCACGCGCCGCCGCTAAGGCCTTTCCGACCGGGCTCTCCTCGACGCCGAGGCGCGCAACGATCTGCGCCGCTCCCTCCAGGTCGCCGGCGGCGACCCGCGCCCGCGCCTCGCGGTAGGGAAGGTCACGAGAGCGGTAGATCTCAGCCGCCTCGAGGATCTGACGGCGATCGCCGCTGGCGATCCCCTCCGCCTCCAGCAGCCTGCTCTGTCCGGCAGGCGTTGCCGCCGACTGCCGGGCGATCTCGAACAGGCCCCGAAGCTCGTCGGGCGGCATCAGGCGCGCGGCCACGTCGAGACCGCCAAACTGGCTCCACAGGCCGGCCTGCGGTTCCCCGACCAGCTGCTGCCCGGCTTCTCGAATCGCCAACCGCGCCGCGCCGAGGTTCCCCGACGCTTCCTCGAGCTCGGCGCGGAAGACCACGACAGGGTAGAGGGCATCGCCGTGCGGCCGGGCGATCGGCTCGGTCTCCTCCAGCAGACGTCGCGCCTCGTCGACGCTCCCCCGGTGCAGCTTGATCGAAGCCTGCGTCTGGAGCGCCTGGACCACCCCGGTGGCCGCGAGCAGCCCGCGGTGCGAGCCCAGGATCTCGCGGACGAGCGCATCGGCCTCCTCGTATGCGCCGATCTCCAGCAGCGAGGCCGCCTCGTTGGAAGCGATGAACCACTCGTAGCTTGGCGCGCCAAGCGCCCGCATCTGCTCCCGCCCCTGTCGACTGATCTCGACAGCCCGGCGGTGCTCGTCGAAGTCCGCCGCGAGGGTCGAGGGCAGGTTGACGTAGCCTCGGCCGATCGCCTCCGCGTCCCCGCTCCGCTCCGCCAGCTCGAGAGCCTGCTCGAGGCGATCGATCCCCGAGCGCTGGCCGCGGCGCGATTCGCAGACGCCCAGGGTGTTCAGGAGGTTCGCGCGCGCCGCATCGAGGCCGAGCTCATCGGCCAACCGCAGTCCGCGTTCGGCCAGGTCGACCGACTCGTCGATGTTTCCCTGGAGCATCGTCAGGGTCGAGCCCCAGATGAAGGCGTGGACGAGGTCGGGCGAGGGACCGAGCGGCTCGAGAATGCGGATCGCTTCGGCGAGCGCCTCTCCGGCCCGCGACGGGTCTCCGGCCACCCAGTGGGTGCGGATGAGGGTCACCAGCGGTGATGCTGCCCGCCGGAGGTCGCCGCGCGTCCGCCAGCCGGCTTCGGCTTCGGTCAGCGCGCTGCGGGCAATCGCGATGTCTCCGCCCATCAGGCTTGCCCGCCCGAGCTTCTCCAGCACCTCCAGCCGACCCTCGTCGTCCTCGCCCTCCCAGAGGCGCAGTGACCGGCGATAGCGTTCCGCCGCTTGGACGAAGCCGAGCCGCTGCGCGGCCACGTCGCCCGCCTGGATGCCGTAGCTTCGCGCCAGCTCGATCTCGCCGGCCTGCTCGTAGTGCTCCGACAGCGCCTCGAGCAGCGCCGGGTTGTCGCCGACCGACTCGCTGAGCGCGTCGGCCGCCTTCCGGTGGAGCTCACGGCGCTGACGAACCAGCAGTGTCTCGTAGGCGACCTCCTGGATGAGGGCGTGCTTGAACGCCCAGTCGTCGGGCCCGACGCTGATCATCAGCTGAGCATGGGCGAGCGTGTTCAGCCTGGCGGCGATGTCGTGACGCGCCGTCATATCGGTCAGCACCCGTGCCAAGAAGGTACGACCCAGGACGGCCGCATGCTGGAGGATCGACCGATCCTCGGCGTCGAGGCGGTCGATCCGCGCCAGGATCGTGCCCTGAACCGTATCCGGGATCTCGACCTCGAGGCGCGCGAGCACCGCGTTCCCGTCGACCACGGCCAGGGATCCCAGCTCCAGCAGGGCCTGGAGCAGCTCCTCGATGAAGAACGGGTTGCCCTCGGCACGGGTGGCGACGATCCGCTCGAGATCGGGGGGCAGCGTCGCCACACCGAGGAAGCCGCGAGCGAGGGCCAGGCTCTCCTCACGACTGAGCGGCTCGAGGCGGACCGCGGTGTGGCTGGCGTGGAGCGTGGCGCGCTCGATGACGTCGAAGCCCGGCCGATAGGCCAGTACGAGCATCAGCGGCGCGCCTCCCAACCGCTCCAACAGAAAGCCGAGCAGGTCCAGCGATGAACGGTCCGCCCAGTGCAGATCGTCGAGCACCACCAGCACCGGCTCACGGCGCGCGGTCGACACGAGGAACTGCCAGACTCCCGCGAACACCTGCCGCTTCTGCTGCTCGTCTCCCATCCGCACCGAGGGCGGCGCCCCGGCCAGCCCGAGCAGTGCGGCGAGTAGCATGGCGGTCCCCTCGTCGATCCCGAGCTCCCGCGCGCGAGCCAGCACGTCCTCGGTGTCGTCGGGGGCGCCGCCAAGCAGCCGTTCGACGACCTCCAGGAATGGGCCGAAGGCGCGGTCCGCGCCGCAGACGACCCGAACGTCGCGGGCGCTGGGAGCGAACTCGGCGAGCAGCCGCGACTTCCCGACCCCCGGCTCACCGACCACGCTCACTAGGTGGGTGTTCCCCTTCTCGGCGCTCGACCAGAGCAGGTCAAGCAGGGCGCGCTCCTCGCGACGGCCGACGAACGGCGCCTGTCGCCGCGCGCTCGGCGGCCGGGCGGCGCCGATCCGGTACGCCTCCACCGTCTGCTCGCGTCCCTTCACCTCCAGCCGCCCCAGCGGCTCGGCCTCGTAGCGCTCCCGTACGCGACGCCAGACCGAGGCGGAGACGAGGATCTCGTCGGGCGCCGCGGCCTGCTGGAGGCGCGCCGCGACGTTGACCGCGTCGCCCATCACGCCGGTCTGCGTGCCGTCGCCGACGGCGCCCGACACCACCAGGCCGCTGTTGATCCCGATCCGCAGGTGCAACGGCGTGGGCGTTCCCTCGGCGCGTCGGCGCACCGCGTCGAGCATGGCGAGGGCGGTCTCGACCGCCCGCTGCGGATCGTCCTCGTGGGCGCGCGGGGCGCCAAAGATGGCGACCACCGCGTCGCCGATGAACTTCTCCACCTGCCCCTCGCGCCGCTCCACCTGGGCGGTCAGCTCCCCGAACGTGCCGGACATCAGGTTGCGCAGCTCCTCAGGGTCGAGGTGCTCGGCGAGCGTGGAGAAGCCGACGAGGTCGGCGAACAGGACGGTGACCGGCCGCCGCTGGCTGGGCATTGGCGCATCCGCCGCAGTTTGGCCCCCGTCGAGCTCGCTGCCGCAGACCCCACAGAAGCGGAACCCCTCGGTCGCTTCGGCCCCGCAGCTCGGACACCGGCGGGCGAGTGTGTCCCCGCAGCGGCCACAGAAGCGGAAGCCGTCCGGGTTCTCGAAGCCGCAGCTGGCGCAGATCATGACGCTCCTCGTGCCCCGGCCTCCGCTGGGCGGCGAGGCCGGCCGGCACCGATGCTAGCAGCCGCCGAGGTGGGCCACGCCCGCGTCGCTAGACTGCCAGCCAATGCCGATGATTCGAGACGCGATTGGAGACGCGATCGCCCGGGCGAGGCGTGCCGCGATCGAGGCCGGCGACATCCCCGTGGGCGACGGAGCGGACGAGCTGCCTCCGATCACCGTCGAGCGTCCCGCGCGTCCTGAGCACGGCGACTACGCCTCGAACGTCGCGCTCCAGCTCGCCAGGCTGGCGCGCCGCAACCCCGTCCAGATCGCGGAGGCGATCCGGTCGCACCTGGCGCTGCCCGACGGCGTGGCATCGGCCAACGTCGAGCCGCCGGGCTTCGTCAACCTCCGCCTCGAGGACCGCTGGGTGGCGGCGCGGGTCGGCGAGATCCTCGACGCGGGGGATCGGTACGGCGGCAGCGAGCTCGGCGCCGGCGCCCCGTTCAACGTCGAGTTCCTGTCCGCCAACCCGACCGGCCCCATCCACATCGGCAACGGGCGCGGCGGCTTCATCGGCGACCTGCTGGCGAACGTGCTGGAGGCGACCGGCTACCGGGTCACGCGCGAGTACTACGTCAACGACTACGGCGGACAGATCCGTGACTTCGGCGAGTCGGTGTACCTGGCGCGGACCGGGCAGTCGGGCGAGGCGGGATATCGCGGCGCTTACATCGAGCAGCTCGCGGCGGAGGTGCCCGACGCGGCGCTGAACGCGACCAACCCGCTGGAGGCGATCGGCGAGTGGGCCTGGAACCGCGTCTTCGCCGACATCCGGCGAACGCTCGAGCGGCTCCGCATCCGCTTCGACGTGTTCCGCAGCGAGCGCGAGCTGCACGAGGGGGGCGAGGTGGACGAGGCGATCGAACGCCTGCGAGCCGCCGGCCACGTCTACGAGAAGGACGGGGCGACCTGGTTCCGCTCGACCACCTTCGGGGACGACCAGGACCGCGTGCTGGTGCGGTCGGATGGGCGCCCGACCTACGCTGCCGCCGACTGCGCCTACCTGGTCGACAAGTTCGCCCGCGGCTTCGAGCACCTCGTCTACGTCCTCGGCCCCGACCACCACGGCACGCTGCCGCGCTGGAAGGGAGCGGCGGCGGGGCTCGGGTACGACCCGGACCGGGTCGAGTTCATCATCTACCAGCACGTGCGGCTCGCCGGCGGGGCGGGCATGAGCAAGCGCGCCGGGACGGCGGTGACGGTCGACGAGCTGGCCGACGAGGTCGGGGTGGACGCCACCCGCTTCTTCTTCGCGATGCGGTCGGCGGAGCAGCACCTCGAGTTCGACCTCGAGCTGGCCAGGCGCGAGTCGAACGAGAACCCGGTCTACTACGTCCAGTACGCGCACGCCCGCTGCGCGTCGATCATGCGCACCGCGGCGGAGCGGCAGCTGGCGCCGGACGCTGCGCGTTCCGAGCTGCTCGCCCACCCCGCCGAACAGGCCCTGCTGCGGCGCCTGCTCCAACTCCCTGAGGTGGTGGCCGATGCCGCGACCGACCGCGACACGCATCAGATCGCCTACTACTGCATGGACCTCGCGTCGCTGTTCAGCGCCTTCTACCGCGACTGCCGGGTCCTCTCCGAGGACGCGGCGCTGACCGGTGCCCGTCTCGCGCTGGTCGCCGCCAGCGGCCAGGTGCTGGCCAACGCCCTGGCCCTGCTGGGAGTCAGCGCCCCCGAGTCGATGTGAGCATCAGCGGGCCGCGTCCTCGAGCAGGTCGAGCGACGACTCGTCGGAGGCGTGCAGCACCAGCAGCTCGGTGGCGGACAGCTCGACCAGCCGGGTCGGGTGCGCGACCTGCGGCTGCGCCTCGCGGTAGGCGGCGGCGAACTCGTCGGCATCGGCGGCCGAGTCCCAGGCGAGCCGCCAGCCGGCGGCGAACCCGCCTTCGGGACCGGCCAGGACGACCAGCCGGTCGCCGCCCCAGCCGGCGGCGGCCGCCGAGGATCCCTCCGCGCCCAGCGCATCCAACCAGATCCTTATGAAGGCCTCGCCCATGGGCGTCGACTCCACCACCTCCCAGCAGCAGCCGCCCACCTCCTCGAGCGCGGGCGCGAGATCGGCCAGCTCGACCTCCATCGGCTCCTCCCGGGAGGCGTACTTCTCCGGGTGGATCACCTGCTCGGTCGAGTCGGGGGGGTCCCCGTATGCCTCGTCGACCGCGGCGAAGCCGCCCTCGGAGTAGAGCTGGCCCACGAACTCGGCGCCGGTGGTGTAGGGGAACTCCAGCAGCGCCAGCATCCAGTCGGGAATGCCGCTGGTGTCGGGCAGCGGCGTGGCCGGTAGCTGGCGCAGCTCGTCGGGCGTGAGGCTGCCGGGCTCCAGCGCCCAGAGCAGCATGGTCAGCGTCGCATCGCCCTCCACCAGCGCCAGCCGAGCCAGGGCACGGTCCTCCTGCCCCTTCTCGTCGATGCCGAGCGCGTCGAGCCCGAACTCGGCGTCCTGGAGGGCGTGGGTGTACTCGTGGGCGTAGGTGATCTTGGCCAGCGCGTCGACGCCGGCGTCGCTCACCACCACCATCCGCTTCTCGACGTCGTCGTAGAAGCCGATCACCTGCGCGCTCAGCAGCTCCAGCTGCAGCTCGGCGTAGTCCTGCCCCTCCTCGAGCAGGCCCAGCGCGCGCAGGCTGAGGTTGTCGGCCTGCCGATCCGCGACGGGATAGTCGGCGTCGAACTGCTCCCGCAGCTCGGCCTCCAGCGCGTCGCGACCGATCACCTCCGGCGGACCGATCTCCGCCGCCGGCAGCTCGCGCAGCGCCCGCACGTCGGCCTCGATGCCGGCGAATAGCGCATCGGCGTCCGCCGAGGCGGACGGGCTCGGGGACGGCGATGTCGCCGGGGTCGGCGAGGGATCGGCGGTCGGCGTCGGCGGTGGCGTGGAGGGGCCGAGGGCGATCGGCGCGCCCGAAGCGCGCAGCAGCAGGACCGCCGCTCCCAGCCCCGCGAGCAGCAGGACCGCGATTGCGACCAGGCGACGAGCGGCGAGCGACATGCCGGGCGATTCTGACAGAGCCCGGAGAGGCGCACCGATCGTTCAGATTTCTTCATCGGCGCCAAGCGGCGCATTCACCACCCGCCCGTAGCCTTGCGGTCGAGAGATGGGAATCCGATGAGGGTTTTCACCTCCACCCTCCCTCCTTCGAGCGCCGGTGTCATTGGGCGGGCACCGGCGCTCGTGCTGTTTGGCGTACCATCCGCTGACTCATGGAGATCACCTGGTACGGCCGCGCCTGCTTCCGGCTCAAGGGCCGCGATGCCACGGTCATCACCGACCCGTGTCCGCCGGCGACCGGCTTCGTGGCCGGCAAGCACGACGTCGATCTGCTCACCATCTCGCACGCCCACCCGGACCACACGTACACGCGTTCGATCAGCGCCGACCTGGTCCTGACCCGGCCCGGTGAGTACGAGTTCCGCGACCTCCTCATCACCGGCGTGCGGTCGTTCCATGACGCGGTCGGTGGCGCCGAGCGGGGCGAGAACACGATCTTCGCCATCGAGGTGGACGGGGTCCACGTCTGCCACCTCGGCGACCTGGGACACCTGCTGAGCGAGGAGCAGCTGGGCGAGCTGGGCCCGGTCGACGTGCTGCTGGTCCCCGTCGGCGGCGGGACCACCGTCTCCCCGGCGGAGGCGGCCGAGGTCGTCTCGCAGATGAACCCCAAGCTGGTGATCCCCATGCACTTCGCGGTCGACGGCGGCTCGAAGGACCTGGGCCTGGCCGAGAAGTTCCTGCACGAGATGGCGGTCGCCGAGCCGGTCCGCCAGCCGAAGGCGAACCTCACCCCCAGCTCCCTCCCCGACGAGTCCCAGGTGATCCTGCTGGAGCCGCGCGGCCGCACCGGCTAACTACTGCCCTGCCCGCGTTCGCTCGTTGATGGAAAGCACCACCTTCGGGGCCTCCCAGGTCGGAAGTACTGCCAGCTACCGGTACCTCGGTACGGGGCTTGCATGGAAGCTCGGCAACCAGCCGCGAGGGGATGCGCAGTCCCCTCGCCTCAGAACAGGCGCCTACCCCAAGGCGCCGCCTGACCGAGGAGGGGGATGCATGCACTCTCCACATACCGTAGCTGCGCGCTACGTGCGCCCGGCGATCGCCGTCGTGGCCACCGCCGCGCTCTTCTTCTCGCTCGCGCTCGTCGCGCGACCCGTCTCCGCCGACCACGAGATCCCGATCACCAACGACCAGGGGCTCGGGGACTGGGAGGACCAGATCGACTGCGAGGGGATGCACGTCAAGATCGATGCGGAAGGCACGATCGAGGAAGGAACCCATACCTACACCCTGAACGGGTTCTGGATCACGCTCACGGCGACTCTCGACGAGGATGGTGAGGTCGAGACGCTGACCGTGGTCGACTCGAGCCACGACGTCGACACGATCTTCGTCCAGGGTGGAGGCGAGGTCGAGGAAAAGTCGCCGCCCGGCCCATTCGGGCTGACGAGCGGGGCAGCGATAAGCTTCGTCGTCTTCTGCGTGAGCCCGATCGAGACGGCCACGCCGACCCCGACGCCGACCATGACGGCGCAGCCCGAGACGCCGACGCCAACGCCGGCCACGCCGACCCCGACGCCGACCATGACGGCGCAGCCCGAGACGCCGACGCC
>CAYXZN010000054.1:5052-11572 GCA_964469325.1 uncultured Steroidobacteraceae bacterium | reverse complement strand
GCGAGGCCGCCGACATGGAGCTTGGTCTTGCGCTGGGACTGACCGAGGCAGACGTCCCGGATGAGCTGGCCGTGGACCTGCCCCAACTGGATCCCGCGCGGGTCGTCGTTGTCGGTGCGCGCGACCGAAGCGAGCTCGACAAGGCCGGCGCGCGGTCGATCGAAGGCATCGTCCGGCTGATCGAGCCCGAGCTGGTGATCGACGATGGTAAGGAGGTAGAGACAGCCATCAATGGGCTGTCGAGTCAAGGACGATGGTGGCTGCACGTTGATCTGGACGTGCTGTCCACCGAGAGCCTTGCCGCCGTGGACTACGGTCTCCCCGGCGGTCTCGCTTGGACCGACCTTGAGCGGCTCACGAAGCGCGCGCTCGCCGCTCCGGGCGTCATCGGGTGGGATGTCACGATCTACAACCCCGACCTCGACGGCGACCGTGTCGCCGCTCGGCGAATCGTGCGATACGTGGGCGACTCGCTTTTCCATCCCAGCCGGTAGTGCCTGAGGACAAGCCCGCACTATTCTGTCGCTCATGCCGCGCGACCCGAACATCCCCGACGCGTTCGACGTCTACACGCTCGTCCTTCTCCGCCGCCCGGCCGACGCGCCGGAGATGTCCGAAACCGAGCTCGACGCGCTCCAGGCGCAGCACCTCGCCTACCGCGCCGAGCTGCGACGCGAGGGAGTCATCGTCGCGAACGGCCCGTTCGGCGAGCAGTCTGACGTCGCAATGCGCGGCCTATCGATCTTTGCCTGCGACATCGACGAGGCGAAGCGCCTGTCGGCTGGGGATCCCTCGGTGCAGGCCGGGCGCCTCGCCTACGACGTGATGGAGTGGTGGGTCGCGGCCGACTCCCTGGCGTTCCCGAGCGCGAATCGACCGGTGGGTGAGCGGCGGGTGATGCCCGACGACTGAGCGATGGGCCTGGCATCGGCTGCGTCGACGTAATCAGTTCTGCGGCAGCCCGCGGAGCTTGTCCGGGTCCGCGATGAGATCGATCGCGACGATCCGGCCGTTGGCCACCGCGAAGGCCCCGAGGAGTGACCGAGCCGGGAGGCGGACCAGGACCCCCGGCGCACCGTTGACGATCACCTGCTCGAGGTAGGGCCAGGCCCCCCCGAAGCTCATCGCGCCGCGGGCCACCGCTTCGGCCCCAACGAGCGGTGGCCGGGCGAAGGCGGGCGGCGCGTTGGGGCCGCCGTCGACCCGGAGGACGACGTTCGGGTCCAGCACCCGCAGGAGCGCCTCGAAGTCGCCGTGACGTGCCGCCGCGGTGAAGGCGTCGACCACCCGCCACTGGACCGCGAGGTCGGCATCCGGCTCCGGCGCCTGCGCCCGGACCCGTCGCCGAGCCCGGCTCGCCAGCTGCCGAGTCGCGGCCGGCGAGCGCTCCACGACCGTCGCGATCTGGTTGAACGGCACACCGAACACGTCGTGGAGCACGAACGCGAGCCGCTCCGCCGGCGTGAGCGACTCGAGCACCACCAGCAGTGCCAGCCCGACCGAGTCGGCCATGACCGTGTCGCGCTCTGGCTCGCGGTCGGTGGCGGTGCGGACGATCGGCTCCGGGAGCCAGGACCCGGCGAGCTGCTCCTTGCGTGCCTTCCGCTTGCGCAGCGTGTCGAGGCAGATGCGGCCGACGACCACGGTCAGCCAGCCGCGCAGGTCATCGGTTCCGCCTGGGTCGCTTCGATCCAGCCGCAGCCAGGCCTCCTGGACGGCGTCATCGGCCTCGGAGACGGATCCGAGCATGCGGTAGCCGACCGCGCGCAGGTGCCGGCGGTGTCGCTCGAACTCCTCGGCCAGCCAGTCGCGTCGCGTCACGTCACGTCGTCGTACTGTTCGGGATCGTTATGAAGAGAACACGGATCGGGTCGGTGGGGTGTGACATCGGCGCCGATGGCTCCTCCCCGGTCACATCCGGCTCCATCGGTTCGTGCTCAGTGTGACAACGAACAATGCGTTCCACGAGGTACCACTTCATGACAGCCGATCATGCGGCGCCCCTTGGCCTCCCTCTCTGGAATCGGGTGGCCGGCCGGTTTCTCCGACTCTTCAACCCGCTCGCCCGCCGGATGATCTCGGCCGGGATCCCGACCGGTGCGCCAAACGTGCTCCTGACGGTGCGCGGTCGGCGGTCGGGCAAGCTGCGAACGGTCCCGCTCGCCATGCTCGAGCTCGACGGTGCCTGGTTCGTTCACGCGTGCTACGGCGAGACCGGCTGGGTCGCCAATCTCCGGGAGGCCGGCGAGGCCACCGTCACCCATCCCGGCGGCCGTCGCGTAGCGGTCCAGGCCACCGAGCTCTCGCCCGAGGAGGCGGGAGCCGTGCTGCAACGCGCACTGGCGCCGTTCCGCCGCTCGCGCGTGTTCCGCGCGCTGCTCGGTCCACGGGCAAGGGGACCCGTCGGCATCATGTGGGCGTTCCGGATCCGCATCGATGACACGCTCGAGGAGCACACCGCCGCGGCTTGGCGCTATCCACTCTTCGAGCTCCGACCGATGACCGACGAGGGCTCGCCCGGCCGGTAGACTCCCGGGCGTGAGCCTGATCAGCATCCGGACGCTGACCAAGCGCTACCCCGGCGGCGTCACCGCGCTCGATCACCTGAGCGTCGAGATCAGCGAGGGCGTCATCGGTCTGGTGGGCGCCAACGGTGCCGGCAAGAGCACGCTGATCAAGATCCTCCTTGGCCTCCTGCCGGCGACCGACGGCGAGGCGAAGGTCCTCGAGATGGACGCGCGGACCGAGGGCGAGCGGATCCGCGAGCTGGTCGGCTACATGCCCGAGCACGACTCGCTGCCGCCCGACGTGTCGGCGACCGAGTTCGTGAGCCACATGGCGAGGGTCTCCGGCCTGCCGTCCGGCGCGGCGCGGGACCGGACTGCCGACGTCCTGCGCCACGTGGGCCTGTACGAGGAGCGGTATCGGCCCATCGGCGGCTACTCGACCGGGATGAAGCAGCGGGTGAAGCTCGCCCAGGCGCTCGTCCACGATCCGCGGCTCCTCTTCCTGGACGAGCCGACGAACGGTCTCGACCCGGCCGGCCGCGACGAGATGCTGGCGCTCATCGAGCGCATCCGGCGGGACTTCGGGATGACCGTGATCGTCGCCAGCCACCTGCTGGGAGAGATCGAGCGCGTCGCCGACTGGCTGGTTGCCATCGACGCCGGCCGGCTCCTGCGAACGGCCCCCATCGCGACGTTCACCGAGCGCACCGGCCAGTTGCTCGTCGAGACGGAGGAGTCCGCCGAACCGCTCGCCCGCCGCCTCGCCGATCGCGGCATCGCGGCGGTCGGGGACGGACGGACGGTGCTCATCGAGATCGCGTCGGTCGTCGACTCCGAGTTCGCGGTCTACGACGCGGTGCGCGACGAGGCGGTGGCGCTCCAGCTGCCGATCATCCGGATCGAGCACCGGCGCCATCAGCTCGAGGACCTGTTCCGTGCGGAGGCCGGGTGACCGCAACGCCCGAGGCCGGCAGCGCGATCTACGACATCGGCTACCGCCGATACGATGGCCCGCGCCTGGGTCGCCGCGGAGCGTTCGGGGCGGTCATGGGCGCAGGGCTTCGGGCGGCATTCGGGCTCGGTCGCCCGGGGCGCGCGAAGATCATCCCGTGGGGAGCTGTCGTGCTCGCGATGATTCCCGCGGGTGCGGCGCTGGCGATCAAGGTCCTGGCCGGAGACATCGTCTCCCTCTACAGCTATGAGAACTACCTGTGGAGCATCGGTGCCCTGCTGCCGATCTTCGTCGCCGCCCAGGGGCCCGAGCTGGTGGTCAACGACATCCGCTACCGCGTGCTGCCGCTCTACTTCAGCCGGCCCATGGGCCGATTCGACTACGTCGCGGCCAAGCTCGCCGCGCTCGCCCTCGCCCTCCTGTCGCTCAGCCTCCTGCCGGTCGTGGTGCTCTTTGGCGGTCGGGTGCTGTCGGAGGAGGACGTGCTCGCAGCCCTGGGCGACGAGGTCGGAGCGCTGCCCGGGATCGTGGGCAACGGCCTCGTCCATGCGGTCGTGCTGGCCAGCATTGGCCTCGCCATCTGCGCGCTGGCGGCCCGGCGGGCGTACGCGGCCGGGGCGGTCCTGGCGATCTTCCTCACCGGCAGCGTGATCAGCGGGATCCTGGCCGACGAAGGCGGGTTCGAGGAGATCGCCCCGCTCCTCTATCCGATCGCCATCCTGGACGGGACGCGCCAGTGGGCCTTCGGCGGCGGCGTCGGCGAGTCGCCGGTGAGCGCCTCGGACCTCCCGCTGGTGGTGTACCCGCTGGCGACGCTGCTGATCACGCTCGCATCGTGGGCGGTACTGGCCTGGCGCTATCGGCGGATCGCGGCATGAGCACCATCTCGCTCCAGGCCGTCTCCCGCTGGTACGGCAACGTCGTCGCGGTGAACGACGTGACGTTCGAGGTCGGACCCGGGATCACCGGCCTGCTCGGACCGAACGGAGCCGGCAAGACGACCCTGCTGCACATGATGGCCGGCTTCCTGGCCCCGTCCGCCGGGAGCGTGCGCCTGGACGACACGCCGACCTGGCGCCACCCAGAGGTGTACCGGACGATTGGCTTCGTCCCCGAGCGCGAGGCGGTCTACCCGTTCCTCACCGCACGACAGTTCGTGGTCGCCTCGGCCCGGCTCCTGTCGGTGGACGACCCGGGTGCCGCCACCGAGCGGGCGATCGGCATGGTGGACCTCGCGGCAGCGGCGGACCGCGCCATCGGCGGCTACTCGAAGGGCATGCGCCAGCGCGCGAAGGTGGCGGCCGCGCTGGTCCACGACCCGCGGGTGCTCATCCTCGACGAGCCGTTCAACGGCATGGACCCGCGGCAGCGGCTGCACATGATGGACCTGCTGCGCGGCATGGCCCACGAGGGCCGCACGATTCTCTTCTCGAGCCACATCCTCGAGGAGGTCGAGCGCCTGTCGGATCGCGTCCTGGTGATCGTCGCCGGCCGCCTCGCCGCGGCGGGCGACTTCCGGCGGATCCGGCGCCTCATGACCGATCGTCCCCACACCTTCACCCTCCGCGCGACCGATGCACGCCGGCTCGCCCAGGAGCTGCTGGCGGTCCCCGAGGTGGACGCGGTCGAGCTCCACGACGGACAGCTCACCGTGCGGACCGATGACTACGGCGCCCTCACCCGCTCGGTCGCGCCGGCGGCGCAGCGCGCCGGCGTCTCCATCCTCGAGCTCCGCCCCGCCGACGAGTCGCTCGAGTCGGTCTTCAGCTACCTGGTCCGCCGATGACCGGGGCACTCGTCTCGATCACGCTTCGCGCCCTGCTCAATCGGCGACGCACCCTGCTGCTGGCGGTCCCGGGCGCTCTGCTCGTGCTCATCGCCTTCCTCCTCCGCCTGGCCGGTTCCCCCGACCCCGAGGCGGTCGAGGTCACCCGCCGGCTCCTCGCCGACCTGGGAGTCGGCGTCCTCCTGCCGCTCGTCGCGGTGATCGTCGGCACGTCGGCCATCGGCTCCGAGCTCGACGACGGGACGATCGTCTACCTGCTCGCCAAGCCGGTGCCGCGGTGGCGGATCGTGGTGGTCAAGCTGCTGGCCGCCTGGCTGGTGACCTGCGTGCTCATCGTGCCGGCCGTCGTGGTGACGGGGCTGATCGGCGGCGCCGATCGCCAGCTGACCGTCGCCTACGCGGCCGCCGCGGTGGCTGGTGGGCTGGAGTACACCGCCTTGTTCGTGGCGCTCTCGCTGATCACGTCGCGGGCGCTGATCGTGGGCCTCGCCTACGTCGTGATCTGGGAGGGGGTCGTCGCCGGGCTCTTCGCCGGGACCCGCATCGTCAGCGTGCGCCAGCACGCGCTCGCGGTGGCCGAGGCCATGGGCGGCTCCGCGGCAGCCGATACGGCCGAGCTGGCGCTCTCGTCTGCGGTCGTCGCCGGGGCTCTCATCACCCTCGCTGCCGCCGTGCTGGCCGTGCGCCGCCTCCAGACCGTGGAGCTCCGAGGCGAAACATAACGAGATCCCAGCGAGTCAGGCTCCCGATTCTTCGGGGCCAGCGACGTTGACGTGCTCCGGCTCGCCGCCGAGGCGGAGCACGAACGCCTCGACATCGCCATCCCGGCTGGTCGTTTCGCGGTGGATCGTATGGGGCGGAATGTGGATGAAGTCACCGGCGCGCGCGACGACGCTCTCAGCTCCGCCCCGGCCGAAGTCGATCGTCAGCGACCCGCGGTTGAGGTAGACGTAGGTGTCGTTGGCAGCATGGTGATGCCAGCCACTCACGTCGCCTGCATCGTTCCGGATCCAGCCGGCCCAGCTGGCGCGCCAGCCCTGCCGTTCCGCGTCGGGCAACGCTGGCCCCGGCATCCCCTCGTCGGGACGAACGACAACCGGTCGGGCTTTGCTCATCACGTGACCTCCATGGTGATGACGACCTTCCCCCGCGGGTGGCCGTCCTCCACGTAGCGGAGCGCATCGGCCACCTGGCTCAGCGGGTAGCGCCTGTCGATGACCGGCTTCAGCTTCCCGGCCGCGATCAGCTCCTTCAGCGTTTCGACGTCGGGCCGAT
>CAYXZN010000054.1:0-4952 GCA_964469325.1 uncultured Steroidobacteraceae bacterium | reverse complement strand
GGCTTCAGCTTCCCGGCCGCGATCAGCTCCTTCAGCGTTTCGACGTCGGGCCGATGCATCGGCTTCCACCACAGCATCAACCCGGACCATTTGTCGCCGAATAGCGAGACCAGTGACCCGCCGATCGCCGACCCGAGTAGGCTGCCGGTGTCGCCACCCATGGTGAGGTAGACGCCGTTGGGTCGCAGCGCTCGGCGGACGCGGAGGATCGAATGGTGCGAGTCGACCGCCACGATCCAGTCGTACCGCTCCCCCGCCTTGGTGTAGTCGACCTTCCGGTAGTCGATCACGTAATCGGCGCCCAGGGAGCGCACGAAATCCAGCTTGTCGGTGCTCGCCACGCCGGTGACCTCGGCGTCCATGGCCTTCGCGATCTGGACGACGAACGGGCCGACGTTGCCGGACGCGCCGTCGACCAGGACGCGGTCGCCGGCCCTGATCGTCCGGCCGTCGCGACGCCGAAGCCCCTGGAGCGCGAGGATCGCCGAGTGCGGCAGCGTGGCGGCCTCCTCGAACGACATGCCGGACGGCATCGGCTCGAAGGCCTTCTCGCGCGCGCAGGCGTACTCGGCGAAGGCGCCGGCGTGCCCGGCCGCGAACATGTCGGTGAAGACCTCGTCGCCGGGCTTGAAGCGGGTCACGCCGGTCCCGACCGACTCGACGACGCCCGCCGCATCGATCCCGACGCGGTGATCCCTGGGCGCGCGGAGGCCCATGAACAGGCGCATGAAGCCCGGCTTGGGCTTCAGTCCGTCGAGGTCGGCGCGGTTGACTGATGCCGCACGGACGCGGACCAGCACCTCGCCGTCTGACGGGGTCGGGCGCTCGACGTCGCGGATCTCCACGACCTCCGGCGGACCGTAGCGATCGCGGAACGCCGCCTTCATGGGATGGTCAGCGGTCGAAGACGGCCACCTGCCAGAGGAGGCCGGCGCGATATCGGCGGGTCAGACGGAAGCCGGCCTTCAGCAGGTGCGCCTCGATCCGGTCCAGGTCATGGACGTAGCCGGGACAGGGTCGGCCACGGAGCCGATCCCCCAGGTCATCGATCCGGAACCAGATGCGGCTCAGGATTCCCCGGACTCCTCGGGAATCCGGGGTCGAGAAGGCGTAGCGGCGTCGGGCGGCCGCGCTCGTGTTCGCCACCAGCCCATCCGCGTCGCCGTAGCAGCAGATCACCCGGTCGAGCACCACCCAGTCGTGCAGCTCGAGCTGCACGGTGGCGCCGTCGCCGACCTCGAAGCGAACCCGATCGCTCACGCCAGCCTCCCCCGCGCGGCGCCGGGCGGTGTCGATGCTCCCCGTCGAGAGGTCGATCCCCGTCGCGCTCGCCGCCCCGCCCTCGAGCAGGGTGACCGTCACGCCTCCGCTCCCGCAGCCCAGCTCCAGCACGGTCGGTCGCTCCTCGCCGACGTTGTCGAGCGCTGCCAGCAGCCTTCGCGAGACCGGGTGGATGGCGGGCAGCTCCCCGGCGGCAAGCCGGTCGCGCATCTTCTGGTCGAAATGCTGCGCGATCCGGGGATCGGGACCCACGGTGCAGCAGTCGGCCGGGGCTCGAGCCTGGTCAGCGTCCATCGCGTGGCGGAAACCCGTGCGCGGCTATCACGCCCCCAGTCTCGCACCGCGAGGCAACAGGGCGAAGCTTGACCGCGCAGCTTGACAGGCCGACACGTACAACCTTATGGTTGTATCTCATGCAGGCCATTCTCGACGTGGACCGCGTCTTCGGCGCCCTGGCGGACGCCACCCGTCGCGATCTCGTGCGCCGCGCAATAGCCGGCGAGGAGGGCGTTGCGGAGCTCGCGAGCCACTACCCGGTGAGCTTCCAGGCCATCCAGAAGCACGTCGCCATCCTGGAGCGGGCGGGCCTGGTCACCAAGCAGCGCATCGGCCGTCGCAAGGTCGTCCGCACCAGCGTCGAGGGGATCCGCGTGGCGCAGCGTCTGCTGGACCGCTACGAGGAGCTGTGGCGCGGCCGCGTCGAGCGCATGACCGATCTCATCAGTACCGAGGAGAGCAACCGATGACCGTCACCGCCGTCCGCAAGGACCCCAGCGCCCTGACCATGGCCGTCGACGCCGAGTTCGACGCGTCGCCCCAGCGCGTGTGGCAGCTGTGGGCCGATCCGCGCCAGCTCGAGCGCTGGTGGGGGCCGCCGGGCTACCCCGCCACCTTCACCGCCCACGACCTGCGCCCCGGCGCGAGCGTCGCCTACCACATGACCGGGCCCGATGGGAACGAGTACCACGGCTGGTGGGAGGTGCAGGAGGTCGATCCGCCACGCTCGCTCGTCTTCCAGGACGGCTTCGCCAACCCCGACGGCTCCCACAACGACAAGCTGCCGACCACGGTTTCGCGGGTGACCATCGAGGAGATCGGCGACGGGCGGACCCGGATGACGATCCACAGCGATTTCCCGAGCACCGAGGCGATGGAGCAGATCCTGGCCATGGGCGCCGAGGAGGGCCTGGTCCAGGCGATCGGCCAGATCGACGCGATCCTCGCCGGCGACGCGGTCGGCCAGGCTCGCACAGCCGGCTGACGGGCGGGGTCAGGCGGGAGCGCGCACTTTCAGCCCGCGGATGCCGTCGAAATCGCGGGTGTTCCGGGTCACCAGCGTGAGCCGATGCTCCAGCGCGGTCGCGGCGATCAGCGCATCCGGGAGGCGCTGAGCGGTTCCTCTTCGGAGCCGGCCCGCGCGTTCCGCGATGGCAGCGTCGACCGGGATGTCCGTCATTGGCTCGAGCAGGCGACGGATGCGGCGTTCTTCCGCGCCCCGACCGGAGAACAGCTCGGCGCGGCTGATGGCGGACACGTGGAGCTCGTCGCTGCCTGCCACCAGGCGCCGATGGCCGCGGAGGTGGTCGACCAGGATGTCGCTATCGACGAGGATCCTGGTCACGATTCCACTCGTCGCGGCTCGGCAGCTCGAGGTCGCGCAGCGTACCGAACGTCTCGTCCAGGGCCGCCTGTGCGTCAGGCCGGTCGTCGGCCAGGTACGCGTCGACCGCCTCCCGGATCATCCGGGCCAGCGGCTCTCCGCTGCGCTTGCCACGGGCGTCCAGGCGACGGCGCTGATCATCGGTCAGGTAGATCTGGGTGCGAGTGCTCGGCATATACAGCGCAGTATACAGCAGTGCAAACCGCGGATTCTCCAGGACCGTTGCATGCCCGATGAGCTAGGCTGAGCCGATGCTGGCCGAGTTCACCGCCACCATGGAGCGCGTCCCGACCAAGGGAGGCTGGACCTACGTCGTCTGGCCCGAGTCGGTGGAGGTCTTCGGCACGCATGGAGCGGTGAAGGTGCGTGCCACCGTGGACGGCCACCCGTTCGAGTCGTCGTTCATGGCGCTCGGGGACGGCCGGCAGATGCTGCCGATCGCGGCGGCCGTGCGGAAGGCCATCGGCAAGGAAGCCGGCGACAGCGTCACGGTCCAGATCCTCGGCCGCCGCTAGCCGGCCGCGATCCATGAACGTGATCGACTGGCTGCTCGACTCCGATCCCGCCATCCGCTGGCAGGTCCTCCGCGACCTGACCGCTGCTTCCGCCGATGAGGTGGCGGCCGAACGGGCACGTGTGACCCACGAGGGGTGGGGCGCCCGGCTGCTCGCCCTCCAGGATGCAGACGGACGGTGGGGCGGCGGCGCGTACTTCCCCGAGTGGACCTCCACCACGCCGACGCTCCAGCTTCTGCGCCACTTCGGCCTCGATCCGAAGACCGATGAGGCACGACGTGCCCTCGACCGCGTCGGGGCCAACGTCCTGTGGGAGTACGAGGATCTCCCCTACTTCCACGGCGAGGTCGAGCCGTGCATCAACGGGCAGGCGGTCGCCATCGGCGCCTACTTCGGACAGGACGTGAGCGGCATCGTCGACCGGCTGCTGACCGAGCAGATGGAGGACGGTGGTTGGAACTGCGAGCAGGAGAACGGCTCCACGCGCGGGTCCTTCGACACGACCATCAACGTCCTCGAGGGACTGCTGAAGTACGAGCGCGCCACCAGGGCGAAGCCCGAGGTGACCGCTGCTCGCCATGGCGGGCAGGAGTACCTGCTTCAGCGCGGCCTGCTCCGTCGCCTGTCGAACGGCGAGCTCGTCGACCCGGGCTTTCTCCTCTTCGCGTTCCCCAACGGGTGGCACTACGACGTCCTCCGCGCCCTCGACCATCTCCGGGAAGCGGGTGAGACGCCGGACGAGCGGATCACCGAGGCGGTCAGCATCGTGGAGTCGAAGCGCGGGTCGGACGGGCGCTGGCCGCTCGAGCACGCCCACCACGACGAGCTGCTGGTCGACCTCGGCGAGCGGGAGGGCGAGCCGAGCCGATGGATCACCCTCCGCGCCCTCCGCGTGTCGCGCTGGGCCGGCGCCGGGTGACGGAGGGCACAACCACGGCCGAGTTCCCGACGCCCGAGACGGAGCTCACGCACATTCTGGTCGTGCGCGACCTCGAGCGGTCACGGCACTGGTACACCGAGGTCCTGGGAGCGCGGCTGTACCGCGAGTACGGCGGCACCTCCGCGGTCCTGTCGTTCAACGCCGCGTGGCTGCTCCTGGTCACGGGCGGCGGTCCCACCCCGGACAAGCCGTCGGTGTCGCTGGCGCCGCCCGCCGATCCGGACCGGCTCGACCACCTCTTCACCATCCGCGTCCCCGACTGCCGCGCGAACTACGCACTGCTTCGCGAGCGCGGGGCCGAGTTCCTCACGCCGCCGGTCACGAGTGGGCCCGAGACCAGGGCCTTCTTCCGCGACCCGGATGGTCACCTCTTCGAGATCAGCGAGTACCGCCCCTGACTCAGCGAGCCAGCCTCGCTGCCCGCACCTCCGGCCGGCCGGCAAGCAAGGCCGCCAGGATCTCGACGCCATCGACGAGACGCGGTCCCGGGCGCGACACGTTCGCCGACCCGTCGATGGCCCACAGCTCACCGTTGCGCCATGCCGCGGTGGCCGTG
>CAYXZN010000053.1:0-11644 GCA_964469325.1 uncultured Steroidobacteraceae bacterium | reverse complement strand
AGATCCACGGCATCGGCGAGACCTCGCTGCCACCGGTGATGCCGGCCATCGGCAACGCGATCGCGCGCGCCACCGGCGTGAGGATCGTCGACCTGCCGATCACTCCCGAGAAGATCCTGCGCGGGCTCCGCGAGCTCGAGGGGCAGGAGCGCGCGACCCCCGAGAAGGTGGCGGTCTGATGACGACCTCGACGAGCGTGAACCGCTCGCCCGAGCCGTTGGCCGTCGACGAAGACGGCCGGATCACGCTCACCCTGTCGGTCAACGGGAGGAGCGAGCGCGTCAGGGCCCGGGCCCACCACACCATCCTGCAGGTCCTGCGCGATGAGCTCCACCTCACCGGCGTCCGGGAGGGGTGCGGCGTCGGGATGTGCGGAGCCTGCACCGTCCTGGTCGACGGGAAGCCGGTGAGCGGCTGCCTGATGCTCGCTCCGATGGCGGTCGGCCACGAGCTGACGACGGTCGAGGGTCTCGAGAAGCCGTCCGGGGAGCTCGATGTCGTGCAGCAGTCATTCATCGACCACACCGGCTTCCAGTGCTCGTACTGCACACCGGGCTTCATCATCGCCACCAAGGCCCTCCTGGCGGAGCGACCCGACGTCACGGAGGAAGAGGCGAGGGAGTATCTGGCCGGCAACCTGTGCCGCTGCGGCAGCTACGTGAAGATCATGAACGCCGTCCTTGACGCCCGCGATCGGCTCACGGCCAGTCGGGCGGCCGACGGGGCGGGAGGAGGCGAGCAGGGATGACGACGACGACGACGACCAGGTTCGCCGGGGAGACCGGCGGCCAGGAGCGGGTGACCCCGTGGCGAGACACGCGGGAGTGGATCGACCGCGTCGCCGAGACCGGGGAGCTGCGGGTCGTGAAAGGCGCGAGCTGGGAGGAGGATGTCGGCGCCATCACCGAGATGCTCGATCACAGCGAGGGGTCGCCGTGCGTCCTCTTCGACGAGGTTCCCGGCTATCCGGCCGGGCGGCGGATCATCGTGAACTGCAGCGGAACGCCGGTCCGGCAGGCGATCACGCTCGGGCTGCCGCTGTCGGCGGCCACGCACACCGGGCTCTCGAACTTCTGGTCCGGCGTGCTCGAGGACTTCCATCCCGTTCCGCCGAAGGAGGTCGACGACGGTCCCGTCTTCGAGAACGTGCTCGAGGGCGACCAGGTCGACCTGTTCGCCTTCCCGACCCCCGTCTGGCACCCGAAGGACGGCGGCCGCTACATCGGCACCGCCAGCATGAACATCATGAAGGACCCCGACTCGGACTGGGTCAACGTCGGCACGTACCGCAACCAGATCCACACCCGGGACTCGATGGGGATCTACATCAGCCCCGGCAAGCACGGACTGCTGATCCGCAACCGCTACTTCGAGCGGGGCGAGCGGTGCCCGGTCGTCGTCGTGGTCGGGGCCGATCCGCTCCTGTTCATGGCAGCGTGCGCGGAGGGGATCCCCTACGGGCAGAGCGAGCTCGCGTGGGCCGGCGGCGTGCGCGGCGCGCCGATCGAGGTCGTGCGCGGCAGGCGAACCGGCCTGCCGTTTCCGGCCACCGCAGAGATCGCGATCGAGGGCTGGATCACCCCCGGCGACGCGCAGAACGAGGGGCCGTACGGGGAGTGGATGGGGTACTACGCCGGCGGCGAGGGCGACTCGCCGGTGATCCGCGTCGAGGCGATCTACCACCGGAACGACCCGATCCTGCTCGGCTGCCCGCAGGGGAAGCCGCCCCACGAGGACAACCGGTTCCTGGCCTATCTGAAGTCGGCGATCCTCGAGTCCCAGATGCGGAACGCGGGCGTTCCCAGGGTGGTCGGCGCGTGGATGCCGCCGGAGGCCGCCAACCGGATGATGACGATCGTCGCCATCGAGCAGGCGTATCCGGGACATGCCACGCAGGCGCTGATGGTGGCGGGGCAGTGCGGCGCATCGGCCTACGACGGGAAGATCGTGGTGGTCGTCGACGAGGACATCGACATCTACGACCTCAACGACGTGCTGTGGGCCATCCAGACCCGGAGCGACCCGGTGCGCGACGTGAAGATCATCGACCGGGCCTGGAGCTCACGGCTCAACCCGGCCGTCCACCCCGACGAGCGCGGTCTGAACTCCAGGCTGCTCATCGACGCCACCAGGCCGTGGGAGTGGAGGGAGCGATTCGCCGAGCCGGTGATCACCCGCGAGGTCTCGCAGGCGACAAGGGAGCAGTGGGGATGGATCCTCGATGCGACTGCCGACGGGCAGGGATCGCAGGATCGCTGAGTACGAACGAGCATTGGTCAGCTGCTGAGGAGAGGTTATGGCAGACAAGGTTGATCTGATCGTCCGAAACGGAACCGTGGTCACCGCGGAGGCCGAGGTCGAGGCCGACCTCGCCATAGACGACGGCAAGTTCGTCGCGATCGCACCGAAGGGACAGCTCGATCTCACCGCGGACGAGGAGTACGACGCCGCCGGCAAGCACGTCCTGCCCGGCGTCATCGACGGGCACGTCCACTTCCGCGAGCCGGGCCTCGAGTACAAGGAGGACTGGCGAACCGGGTCCACCGCCGCGGTCTACGGCGGGGTGACCACGGTGATCGAGATGCCCAACACGAACCCGAAGACTGACACCGTGGAGGGCGTCGAGCTGAAGAAGCGCCTGGCCGAGGAGAAGTCGTACGTCGACTTCGGGATCATCGGCCTGCTCGTGCAGGACAGCGTGCCGGCCCTCCGCTCTCTCGCCAAGGCGGGGGTCGTCGGCTACAAGTGCTTCCTGGGAGAGACCATCGGGAATATCCCCGCCCCGGACGACGGGATGATGCTCGACGGGCTGCGGGAGATCGCCGCCACGGGTCTCCGGATTGGCTTCCACGCCGAGAACAACGAGATCATGCAGCACCTCATCCGGAAGATGAAGGCGGAGGGCCGCACCGACCCGCTGGCCCACGTCGACTCGCGGCCGCCGCTGGCCGAGGTCGAGTCGATCCAGCGGATGGGCCTGTACGCGCAGCACACCGGGACGAAGATCCACATCTTCCACCTGTCCTCCCGGGATGGGCTGGACATGATCGAGGAGTGGCGAGCGAAGGGGGTCGACATCACCTGCGAGACCGGCGCCCACTACGTCTTCTTCACGGCCGAGGACATGGAGCGGCTCGGCGCGCGCCTGAGGATGAACCCGCCGGTCCGCTACAAGGGGCACGGCGACTACCTGCTCGAGGGTCTCAAGGACGGGCGCGTGAACATGATCGCCACCGACCACTCGCCGCACACCGCCGAGGAGAAGCTGCACGACGACATCTGGAAGGCGATCTCGGGCTTCCCGGGCGTGGAGACGAGCGTCCGGTTCTTCCTGACCTACGGCGTGAATGCCGGACGGATGACGCTCCGGCAGTTCGTGCGAGCAACCTCCGAAGGCCCGGCCAGCACGTGGGACATCTGGCCTCAGAAGGGTGCCATCCGAATCGGCTCGGATGGGGACCTGACCATCGTCGATCTGCAGAAGGAGGGCGAGATCCGCGAGGAGGAGCTGCACTCCAAGAACGTGGTCACGCCGTTCGGCGGCTACAAGACGAAGGGCGAGCCGGTGGCGACCATCATTCGCGGCCAGATCGTCTTCCGGGACGGGGAGCTGGTCGGCTCACCTGCCGGCCGGATGGTTCGCCCGAACCAGGTGCCTTCCCCGGGCGAGGGAGTCACCGACGCGGTCGCGGTGGCGAGCTGAGCCGCCGAAGCGCCGCAGCCGGAACCAGCAGGCATGGACCTCGGATTTCGAACGCTCGACCGCTAAGACCAGTATGCCAAGGTGTACAGTGTTGCGCGTAGCGCACCGGAAGCATCCGCACCGGGCAGGAGAGGAGCGACTTCAATGAAGGCTTCCAGGATCTTCCCATCCCTCGCATTGCCACTGATCGTCATGTTCGTCCTGGCCGCCTGCCAGGCAGCCCCGGCCGCGACGCCGACCGCCGACGACGGGGAGCCGACGCCCGGCGAGACGATGCAGGAGACCGATGAGCCCGAGCCGGTCGCGTTCACGGTCGGTTTCACCTCGATCGGCATCGGGAGCATCGCCCTCCTGGCGGCCATCGATGACCTCCGGGAGCAGGGCTACGAGATCGATACGCCCGAGCTGGCCGAGTCCGAGCTGGTGACCGAGGGCGTCGCCCAGGGCAACTTCCAGTTCGGGTCGGGCGCGAACAACAGCTCGCTCGCCGCCATCGCCCAGGGAGCGGAGATCAAGTGGGTCATCGACCGCACCCTGAACGAGTGGCAGGTCTACGCTCGGGAGGGGATCGAGACCTGCGAGGACCTCGTTGCGAGCCGTGTGGCGATCCACAGCCCGGGCTCGGTGAGCGGCGCGATGCTCCGCAACTGGGTCAACGAGAACTGCTCCGAAGACGCGATCAGCGCCTATGAGCCGCTCATCATCGAGGGCTCGCAGAACCGCCTGGCCGCGCTGCTGGCCGACCAGATCGACGCCTCGCCGGTCGAGTTCGCCGACGCGCTGATCCTCGAGGAGGAGGGCGGCTTCTTCGCCATCGCCAGCTTCGCCGATGACCTCCCCGAGCTCCACCCCACCTCGGTGTACGGCAACACGGAGTGGATGGAGGAGAACCCGGAGGCGACGACCGCGCTGGTGACGGCGCTGCTCGAGCAGCACCGCCGAATCAACTCCGAGGACGGCTACATGATGCAGCTGTACCAGGAGTACCTGCCCGAGGAGGCTGCGGGCGAGAGCGCCGAGGCGATCGCGCAGGCCTACGTCGACGCGGGCATCTTCCCCGACGACGGCGGTCTGACGGAGGAGGCGGTTCAGTACACCATCGACTTCTTCGGCCCCGACGGCACCGGCGCCATCGAGGCCGAGCTGTCGGTCGACGAGGTGGCAGACCTGTCGTACCTGCAGGCGGCGCTGGATGAGCTCGGCGGCTAGCCAGCCCATCGCGACGGGGAACGGTCGGCATCGCGCCGGCCGTTCCCTGTTCACGCGGCTGATTGACTCGCCGGTCTTTCTGCGGCTCCTGACCCTGGCGGTCTTCGCCGCGATCTGGCAGTGGTACGCCCTCGCGGTCGGGGGGCTGTTGATACCGACCTTCGACGGCACGATGCTGGCGTTCGGCCAGCTCCTGGCCGACGTTGAATTCTGGGAAGCGGTCTGGATCAGCAACCAGGCCATGGTGATCGGCTTCTCCATCACCGTTGCGCTCGGCATCCCGATCGGCCTGCTGATGGGACGCTACCGGCCGGCCGAGTCGTTCACCGACCTGTACCTCAACATCTTGCTCGTCACGCCCATGGCGGCGCTCATTCCGCTGATCATCATGGCCATTGGGTTCGGGCTCGACGCACGCATCCTGCTGGTCGTGCTCTTCGCGATCCCGATGGTCATCATCAACTGTCGGGCGGGGGTGCGACAGGTGGATCCCACGCTGATCGAGATGGCACAGAGCTTCGGCGCCACCGAGCGGACCGTCTGGTGGCGGATCCTGCTGCCGGGATCGATCCCGGCTGTCATGACCGGCCTGCGCATCGGCCTGAGCCGTTCCCTGACCGCGATGGTGGTGATCGAGCTGCTGCTGATCGCGGTCGGGCTCGGCGGGCTCATCATCAACTTCCGGGGATCCTTTGAGCCGGAGAACCTCTATGCCGTCGTCATCTTCGTGGTCCTGGAAGCGCTGCTGCTGATCACCGTCGCCCGCTGGCTCGAGCGCAGGCTGGCGCCGTGGGCGCGCGAGGGCGTGCTGTCTCATGACTGAGGTGTTCGCGTGATCGAGATCCGAGGGCTGAGCAAGGCGTTTCCGGGGCGGCGGGGCAAGCCGTCGGTGCAGGCGATCGAGGATCTCAACCTGACCATTCACGACAACGAGTTCCTGACCGTCCTGGGTCCCAGCGGCTGCGGCAAGACGACGCTGCTGCGCTGCCTGGGCGGGCTCGTGTCGTGGGACGAGGGCGAGATCGTACTCGACGGCCGACCGATCACCGGCCCGGGCCCGGAGCGGGCGATGGTATTCCAGAGCATCGCGCTCATGCCCTGGGCGTCGGTGTTGCGCAACGTCACCTTCGGGCTCGAGCTGCGCGGGATCAGCCGGGGGGAAGCGCAGGCGCGGGCCAAGGAGCTGATCCAGCTGGTGGGCCTGTCGGGCTTCGAGTCGAGCATGCCGTTCGAGCTCTCGGGCGGCATGCAGCAGCGCGTGGGACTCGCCCGGGCGCTCGCGGTCGAGCCCGAGGTCCTTCTGATGGACGAGCCGTTCGGGGCCCTCGACGAGCAGACCCGCCGCCTGCTCCAGGAGGAGCTCCTGTCGATCTGGGAGGAGCGGCGGACGACGGTCGTGTTCATCACCCACAGCATGGAGGAGGCGGTACTGCTGGGCGACCGGGTAGTGCTGATGAGCGCCCGTCCGGGGAAGATCGAGGAGGTGGTGCCCGTGCCGATGCCGAGGCCGAGGTCGGCGCACATCGACTCGGTGGAAGGCTCCGCAGAGTTCCGTGAGGTGACCTCACACCTGTGGCATCGCCTCCGGGAGTGGCAGGTCGACGTCGGCAGGGGACGGCAGACCGCGGCAACCGGGTAGTGATGAGTACCGAGACCGCCATCTCACCGCGTGTGGCGCGCCGGCACCCCCGGCCGCCGCCGATCGTCAGCTGGATGGCCGGACCGGGTCCGACGCTCCTGGCGGCTGCGGTGGGCATCGCCTTCTGGGAGATCGTCGGGCGCGTCGCCGAGTTCCGCTTCTTCCCGCCGTTCAGCACCGTCTTCGCGCGGCTGGTGGAGATGACCATGGACGGCGAGATCATCGCACCGCTCACGGGCAGCCTCACGAACCTGGCCATCGGGTTCACGATCGCAGTCGTCTTCGGCATCGCCATCGGACTGCTGATGGGCGCCTACCGGAGGGTCGAGGCAGCCCTCGACATCTACGTCTATGCCTTGCTGACCGCGCCGTCGCTCGTCTTCGCGCCGATCCTCTTCTCGATCTTCGGGCTCGGCCGCGAGCCGATCGTCGGACTGATCATCATCTACACGATCTTCATCATCATCATCAACACCACGTCGGCGGTGCAGAGCGTGCCACGTCCGCTCATCGAGATGGGCCGCTCCTACTGCGCCAACGACTGGGAGATCTTCCGCCGCATCATCCTCCCGTCCGCGACGCCCATGATCATGGCCGGAGTGCGTCTGGCCGGGGCGCGGGCGGTGGAAGGGATGATCAACGGCGAGCTCTTCATCGCCGCCGTGGGTCTGGGGGCGGTCATCTCGCGCGCCGGCGCCCGCTTCGACGCAACCACCGTGCTGGCGGTGCTGGTCCTGACGCTCATCATCGCGTTCGCCGTGGTGCGCGTGATCAAGCTCGTCGACTCACGCCTGACGGGTTGGCTCCCGGCCACGCAGCGCGGAGCCCGATGAGAGAGGGGCGGAACGGGATGCGCCTCGAGGGAAAGGTCGCGATCATCACCGGGGCCGGGCGCAACATCGGGAAGGCGATGGCCGAGCGCTTCGCGGCTGAGGGGGCGGCGGTGGTCGTGGCGGACAACCACGAGGGGCGCGCCGCGGCAGTCGTCGAGGGGATCCGGGTGAGCGGCGGGCGGGCCACGGTGGCGATCGTCGACGTCACCCGCGAGGACGACGTGGAGGCGATGGTGCGCAGCGCGGTCGACTCTTTCGGCGGCCTGGACATCCTGGTCAACAACGTGGCGGCGACCGTCAACAAACCGATCCTCGACACCACGGTCGAGGACTGGGAGATGGTCGTGGCCGTGACGCTCAGATCGGCGTTCCTCGGCACCAAGCACGCCGCCCGCGCGATGATCGCGGCGGGGAAGGGCGGGTCGATCGTGAACGTGGCTTCGACGAGCGGGCACCGTGGGTCGAAGGGGAAGTTCGCCTACGCGGTGGCCAAGGCGGGCGTGCTGAACCTGACGCGAGCCGCAGCCGTCGATCTCGCCGAGTACGGCATCCGGGTGAACACGTTGACCCCGACGCAGACCGGCAGCCCGGTCGGCCAGGACGACGAGGTGCCGGACCGAGGCGTGAAGCCGGGCGGCATCCCCCTCGGCCGGTTCGGGCGTCCTCCAGAGCAGGCCGCCGCAGCCCTCTTCCTCGCCTCGGACGAGGCGAGCTTCGTCACCGGCGCCGACCTGGTGTGCGACGGGGGTCTGCTCGCCGTATTCCCGCGGGCCTTCTGACCGGCGACGTCAGGCTGCCGCGGCCACCCCTTCGAGCAACCGGCCGTAGCCGTGCACCGGGCTGGGATAGTCCAACCGCCGCAGGTTGGCCGCGATCTGGGCCTGGACGTTGGTGACGACGTTCTTGCCGGTCTGCTGCTCGATCGCGCCGATCACGCCGGTGACCGGCAGCGATCCGCACGGCAGGTAGATGACGTCCGCCTCCGGGTAGGCGCGCGCGAGCTCGAGCGCCTGCCGCAGCACCTGCTGGGGGTCCAGCTCGGCGATCTCGCGTGTCCGCTCGATGTCGAGGCTGTCGTGCCCGAGCACCTCGAAGCCTTCCTCAATGAGCAGCGCGACGCGCTTCTCCGTCTGCCGGACCGGATACGGGCTGGCGATGGCGATCCGGCCGGCGCCCGCCTCGCGCAGTCCCTCGATCTCGGCCTGGAGCGACGTCACGAACGGGCGGGAGGTGATGGCCGCGATGTCGGCCAGCAGGCGCTCGTGGCCGGCGCGGCCATGGACGGACACGACCGGGCTGCCGCCGACGTTGATGACGTCGACCCCCTCGCGGTCGAGCATCTCCACCTTCTCGAGGATTGCCGCGTGGGCCCGCTCGAGATCCTCGTCGACCAGGCGCTGCACGCCCAGCGAGAGGACGGCGAGACGGACGTCGGACGGCAGGATCTCCTGCCACCACGCTCCCTCGAACCACATGCTGGGCTCGATTCGACCGATCCAGTAGGTCATCGCTCCACGCTCCTTTGCGACTCGTTGCCGCGCTCGAGCTGCCCGAGGAACTCGAGCACGATGGCGTTGAAGGCCGACGGGCGCTCGACCGGCACCAGGTGCGCGGCACCGGGCAGGATCCGCCAGCGCAGGTTGGGGAGCTCGCGCCGGTAGGTGGCGAGCGCACGCTCGGGGTCGGCCGGGTCATCGGCTCCGGCGACGAACAGGACCGGGCAGCGGATCGCTCGAAGGCCGGCGGTGAGATCCCGCACCGCGTTCGCCCGGCTCGCGGCGGCGAAGGCGAGCGGGTCGGTGGCGAGCACCGTCCGTCGCGTTCGCTCCACCTCGGCCGGCGCTCGTTCCATGAAGCCCGGCGTGAACCAGCGTGGGACGGTGGCGTCGACGACGGCATCCATGCCGAGCCGCTCGGCGCGGGCGGCGCGCGATCGGAAGCGCTCGCGGGTCGCCTCGGGGAACTCGCTGCTCGTGGAGACCAGGACCAGCGCCCGGACCAGCCCGGGGTGCGCGATGGCCAGCGCCTGGGCGATCCCGCCGCCCAACGACAGACCGATCACCGTCGGCGCCTCGAGGCCGAGCTCGGTAATGCTGGAGAAGACATCCTCCGCCATCGCCCCGATGTCGAAGCCCGGCTCGCCGAGTGGGCTGCGTCCGTGCCCGCGCAGGTCGAAGGCGATGACATGATGCCGCTCCGCCAGCGGCCCGATCTGGTGCCGCCACAGGTCATGGCTGTCGCCGAGGCCGTGGAGGAGGACAACCGGCGGCCCCGACCCCTCCCGCCGGTGCCATAGCCGGACCGGGTGTGCTGCCGCGTACAATGGCGCCTGACCTGCCGTCGGCTGGGGCACGAAGAGCCGGCCGTCCCTCTCTGTATACCGCGCGCTGGGGATCATGTACCGGTATCGAAGCGTACCACAGGGCGGATGAGCCTCCGATCGCCTGTATGCCGTTGTCCGCGCTGAGGCCGCGGACCGTTGGACGGCGGTCCCGCAGGCTCCGGGGGCGGAGGTGAGCCCGGTCAGCAGCTCGTCGGCGGCCGGCCCGCAGCCGGGGCGCGACTGGGTCTTCATCGACCAGCTGGTCGTGGTGGCGCTCGCCACGACGGCGGTCAACGCCATTCGACCCATGATCAGCTACCGCGCCCTCGGGCTGGGGGCCGGGCCGTTCGAGGTCGGCGTGATGGCAGCCGTCTTCTCGATCGCGCCGGCGCTGCTGGCGGTCGCCGTCGGCCGCTCCGTCGACCGCCTCGGCGAGGCATGGTTCATCCGGGCCGCGCTGTTGGCGATGACGGTGGGGGCGGTGCTGGCGGCCACCGCCGGGTCACTCGCGCTGCTCGCCGTCAGCCAGATGATCACCGGCCTCGGCCACGTCACCAACCTGATCGCGGGCCAGGCGCTGGTCGCGAACCGCGGGGGTCGCCAGCGGCGCGACCATCGCTTCGGCTACTACTCGACCATGGGCTCGTTCGGGCACCTTGCCGGCCCGCTGCTCGGCACCTTCGTGGTCGCCCACTACGCCACCGCCGACGCCGGGATCGTGGATGGAAACCCGCAGGCTCCCGCCTTCCTGGCGGCGGCGGCGGCGACCACCGTCGCCTTCGCGCTCGCCTGGCTGCTCCCCTGGCGCCGACCCTCGCACGCGGCCCAACCCGAGGCGACCGCGGACGTCGGCCTGCTGCGCGCCGCGCGGACGGTCCTCGGCCGCCCGGGGATGGCGTTCGCGATGGCGGTGAGCATGATCGTCGTGTCGTCGATCGACATCCTCATCGCCTACCTGCCGCTGTTTGGCGAGGCCCGCGGGATCGCGGTGGGGACGGTCGGGGTCCTCCTCGCCGTCCGCGCCGGCGCCTCCATGGTCTCGAGGCTCTTCATGGGCTACCTGATCGAGCGCCTGGGTCGCAATCGGCTCATCGGGCTGAGCATGGCGCTGGCGACCCTCGGCCTGCTCGCTCTGCCGGTCGTCAGCGCACCGCTCGTCCTGGCCGGCCTGATGGTGCTCATCGGGCTCGGCCTCGGGATCGGCCAGCCGATGACGATGGCGTGGGTCGCCAACCGCTCGCCGCGTGGCGAGCGGGGGACCGCGCTCGGGGTCCGCCTCACCGGCAACCGCACCGCGCTGGTGGTGGTTCCGCTGGCGGTCGGCGCGATGGCCGGCGCGACCGGCATCAGCGTCGTGTTCTGGCTGATGGCGGCGCTGCTCGGGGCCGGCGCGCTCGTCGGCCATCGGGCGCCGCTGGAGGTGGGAGCGCCCCCCGCTCCTTCCGGACCGGAGGGCGCTCGATGACTACCCGGTTGGGCGACGTCGTGGTCGACCGCGACCTCTGACGGCGCCGGGCCCTCCGGCTACTGGCCGGTCCAGATGCGGCCCATCTCGCGGCCGATCTCGGAGACCTGCTCGGCCTCCTCGAGGGTCTCGACCGTCACGACCTGGGCCTCCTCGGGCGCCCCGACCGGGATCGTTTCGTTCGCCTTGAACTCCGCCTCGTCGTAGATCGCCTGCCCGCCGTGGGCGCTGAACCAGATCACGTAGCAGCGCGCCGCGTTCGGGTGCGGTGCACCATCGAGGACGACGTTGTAGTTGTCGATGGTCGGGACGTAGTCGAGGAACTTGATGTCGACCGGCACGCCCTCGGCCTGCTGCTCGAGCGTCTCGGCGTTGCGGCCGCCGGTGGTGATCTGCGCCTCGCCGCTCCCGACCGCGACCAGGCCGGCCGTGCCGCCCTCGATGACGAGCGGTTCGACGACGTCGTGGAGAC